>JAKFCR010000237.1:0-3388 GCA_036676545.1 Aeromicrobium sp.
CCGTTGGGTGCAGCCTCCATCAACGTCGTCCGGAGCGCCTGAAAGAACGGCGCCATCCGATGCATGCCGGCTTGGCGGTAGAGCTCAGGCATGACACGGGAGATGACTCGCCGGTTCTCCATCGCGAAGCCGATGCCGGAGGGCGCCTGGGCGCGATCGGCGATGACCTGCCACTCCCCTGCCGCATTGCGGCCAAGGTCGGCGGCTGCGAGCAACAGGGGCCACGGATCCTGGGCCGATGCGCGCGCTGACACACGCAGGAATCCCGAGTGCCCGAACACGAGCGCTGGCGGAAGCACTCCCGACGAGAGGAGCCGCTGCGGGCCATAGAGATCGACCAGGATCGCATTGAGCAGTTCCGTACGCTGCGCCAGACCGATCTCGAGCGGAGTCCACTCGGCGGCGTCGATGACGAGCGGGATCGGATCGAGTCGCCACGGGCCGGGCGACTGCTCCGGCGGTGTGTACGTGACGCCGTCGTCAGCCAGCATCCGCTCGATGTCGCCGGTGACGCGTACGAGGTCAGACTCGGTGAGCTGAACTGCCGTCTCGGCGAGACCCTTCCATGCCGTGCGCAGGCTGCCATCCGGCGCGACAACCTCGTCGTAGCGAGCGGCGTCGCCGGTCAGCGTCGGCTGGGTGACCGCGGCGGAATAGTCCTTCAGCGCGGTCACCGGCGTCGCCTCAGGTCGTGGAGCACGGAATCACCCTTGCATGCCCATGTTTCGTACGTCAGCGACAGGCCCGGTTCGTACGACTCAGCTCATGCCTGCGTCGAACGCCAAGACGGAACCGGTGATCATCCGCGCCGAGGGCGAGGCGAGATAGACGATCGCGGAACCGAGCTCTGTCGGGGTGATGGGAGGCCCGGGAAGCATCCCGAAGATCCGTTCCATCAGGCGAGGTTCGAGGTCTGAAGGGAACGTCGCCGCCACTGCGTCCACCAACGGGGTCGCGACGGTGCCAGGACAGATCGCGTTGACTCGGACGTTGTGCGGGGTCAGTTCTAGGGCCAGCGACCGCGTCATCATCGTCAGTCCGCCTTTGGCCGCGGCGTAGGCCACGGAGTACGGCTGCGGCGCATTGCCGGCGACGGATGAGACGTTGACGATGTTGCCGTTGCACGCCTTGAGGTAGGGCAGAGCCGCCTGCATCATCATGAACGGGCCCTTGAGGTCGATCGCGTGGACGCGGTCCCACAGGTCTTCCTCGATCTCCTCGAACCTGCCGAACTGCACGATCCCGGCCACGTTGGCGAGCACGTCGATGCGGCCGTGCTGGGCGCAAACCTCGATGGCAGCATCAACCGAGCCGCGATCGGCGACGTTGCACTCGACGTAGGTCACTCCGTCAGGGACGGTCGGCGAGATGTCGAGGCCGAACACGATCGCGCCTTCGTCGCGGAACAGCTCTGCGGTGGCGTAGCCGATGCCGGAGGCAGCACCGGTGATGACGACGACGCGTGGTGTGGACTCGGTCATCCGATGACTCCTGGGGCTAGATGGTGGGTGAGGTCACCCGATCGGCCAATGCCAAATCTGCGCTCGACGAAACGCCACTCGCCGGTCGAGCCCGTCTCGAACGTGTCGACGTACGAGCCAGTCACCACGGGCTGGAGCGGCAGTCCTGGGACCGCCTGGAGCACGACGTACGCAGAACGCCCACGAATGGCACCGCCGTCGATCTCCTCGAGCGTGGTGTTGACGACGATGTGTTGGGTGCCAGGCGTGCCGTCCTCGTGCACCGTGACGATCCCGCGGTAAAGGTTCGCCACCTCCTCCGCACCGGTTGCGACGACCGTGCCGTCGTCGGTCATCAGCACCGCATCGGCCATCAGCCGTCCGACTCCGGCGAAGTCGCCCGCGTCGATCAATCGGCAGTAGGTCCCGAGGAGGCCGCGAATGTGATCGCCGTCTGACAGTGGCATGGGAAGCAGACTGTCAGGACACGTCGACGAGCGTGTGCAGAATCAACCAGGCAATTGGCGCGACTGCGATCAGCGAGTCGAGCCGATCCATCAGGCCGCCATGGCCGGGGAGCAGATCGCCCATGTCCTTGATGCCGAGATCGCGCTTGATCAGGGACTCGGACAGGTCACCGAGTGTTGCGAACACGACACCTGCGACGCCGAGGATCGCGCCTACCCACCACCGGCCGTCCAGGCCGTAGACAACCGTGCCGATGCCCGCGGCGACGCCGACAACGAGCGAACCGGCAAAGCCTTCCCACGACTTCTTGGGGCTGATGGTCGGGGCCATCGGATGCTTGCCGAACAGAACCCCCGCGATGTATCCGCCGGTGTCGGAGGCAATCGTGGCGACGATGAACGCGACAATGCGCCACGGTCCGTCTTCCTCGATCAGCATCAGCAGGACGAAGACGCCCATGAGGTAGAGGTACGACAGCGAGAAGATGCCAGCGCTGACATCGCGTACGAACCCGTCAGCACCCTCGGCGAGACGCCATACGAGGGTGCCGATCACCGTGAGCGCCATGGCAACAGCTGCCGTCTCCATGCCGCCGTAGAAGGCACCGACCAGCATGATGGTGCCGCCCGTGACGATCGGCAGGAACGGGATGTTGATGTTGGCCTTGGCGAACGCCCGGGCCAGCTCCCACAGGCCGATGCCCAGTGCGACCACGACAACCGCGACGAACACGTCCTTCACCAGGAACAGCGACAACACGACCATCGCGGCAAGGCTGACGCCAACGCCGATCGCAGCCGGAAGATTGCGGCCCGCGCGGTTGTGCTTCGCTCCCGCAGCCGTCTCCGACGGCTCAGATGTCAAGGAGTTCTGCCTCTTTGTTCTTGAGCAGATCATCGATCGTGTCGACATGCTTCTTGGTCAGACCGTCGAGCCGCTTCTCGGCACCAGCGTTGTCGTCCTTGCTGATGTCGGAGTCCTTCTCGGCTTTGTCGAGAGTCTGCTTGGCGTTGCGGCGTGCTCCGCGTACGGCGACTCTGCCCTCTTCGGCCTTGGTCTTGGCGAGCTTGATGTATTCCTTGCGGCGGTCCTCGGTCAGCTCCGGCAGCGTGACGCGCAGGACCTTGCCGTCGTCGCTGGGGTTGACGCCGAGGTCCGACTCGCGGATGGCCTTCTCGATCGCGGCTTTGGCACCGGCGTCGTACGGCTGGATCACGACCGTGCGGGGCTCCGGAACCTGGAAACCGGCGAGCTGGTTGAGTGGCGTCTGCTGGCCGTAGTACTCGGCCGTGATCTGGGCGAACATCGCCGGGTGGGCACGTCCGGTGCGGATCGCGGCGAACTCCTCGCGGGTGTGCTCGACAGCCTTCTCCATCTTGCTGTCAGCGTCACGCAGGGTCTGGTCAATCACGATGTCTCCATCCAGTTCTGGTCGGTCCGTACGCCTAGGCGGCGTGGAC
>JAKFCR010000238.1:0-4389 GCA_036676545.1 Aeromicrobium sp.
GGAGGCTGCTACGCCCTCCAGTCCAAGAGCAACAGCAAATGGGTCGCGCGCGCTGGCACTGGCTACACGGCCTCGAAAGCAACCATCTCGGAAGCCGAGCCGTTCCACTTCCAAGCCACCGACCTTGGCACGTACCTGCTCTACGGGAAGCCCGCGAGCTTCCTCTCCTCAAGTGGCTCGGCGATCAAGCCCGTCGCGAAGCCATCGGCCGCTGGCGACTGGACAGTGCAGCGAGTCGGCACCGCGTTCACGTTCGCGCAGCCGACGCTCGCGAAGGCGGTCAGCGTCGATGCTGCCGGCAAGCTCCTCAATGGCGCCGCAACGGCATTCGCGCTCAAGCTCACGACCGGCTGCGAGCCGTGGCCAGAGGTCGATGTCAACGTCACAGGCAACCCGTTCGGTGGCAAGACGACGTACCAAGAGGTACGCGGCTACGTCGACGCGCACACGCACGGCATGGCATTCGAGTTCCTCGGTGGACAGCTGCACTGCGGCCGCCCGTGGCATCCGTATGGCGTCACCGCCGCTCTGGTCGACTGCCCTGACCACACGCTGACGGCCGGTGCCGGCGCGGTCGTCGAGAACTTCCTCAAGGGCGGCGTACCCATCGCGCCCCACGACACGGTCGGCTGGCCGACGTTCAAGGACTGGCCGGCTCCCAACTCGCTCACGCACGAGGGCACCTACTACAAGTGGCTTGAGCGTTCGTGGCGCGGAGGCCAGCGCATCCTGGTCAACCTGCTCGTCGAGAACAACCAGCTCTGCACGATCTACCCGCTCAAGCGCAACTCCTGTGACGACATGACGTCGATGCGTCTGCAGGCTGCAGACATGCGCAAGCTGGAGCGCTACATCGACGCGCAGAACGGCGGCCCGGGCAAGGGCTGGTACCGCATCGTCACTGACCCGTTCCAGGCCCGCACGGTCATCAACCAGGGCAAGCTCGCCGTCGTCATGGGTATGGAGACGAGCGTCCCGTTCGGTTGCTCGACCAAGTTCGGTATCCCGCAGTGCACGGCGGCGCAGATCGACAAGCAGCTCGACGACGTCTTCGCCATGGGCGTGCGTCAGGTGGAGCTGGTCAACAAGTTCGACAACGCGCTGTCGGGTGTGGCCGGCGATGGCGGAACCATCGGCCCGCTGGTCAACGGTGCCAACTTCCTCGAGACGGGGTCGTTCTGGGACATGCGCAAGTGCACTGATCCCGATCCAGAAGTGTCAGACAACCCGCAACCGGCTGCGCCAGGCGTACTTCCTTCACAAGACGCATTGTTCGGTGCGGTCGCCAGCCTCGGACTGCCGATCAAGCTGCCGCTCTATGGCAGCGGCCCGCACTGCAACGCGCTCGGACTCTCAGCCCTGGGTGACCACACGATCACCGGCATGGCGAAGCGCGGCATGCTCTTCGATCCAGATCACATGAGCGTCAAGGCCCGCAAGGCGTCACTCGACCGGACCGAGGCGCTGAAGTACTCCGGCGTCGTCTCGAGCCACTCATGGTCCACGCCTGACGCGTATCCCCGCATCTACAAGGCCGGCGGCATGATCACTCCGTACGCCGGAGACAGCTCGGGATTCGTCAACAAGTGGAAGAAGCACCTGACCTGGGCTGACTCGCGCTACTACTTCGGCATCGGATACGGCGCAGACATCAACGGACTCGGAGCACAGGGTGACCCGCGAGGTGCTGACGCACCCAACAAGGTGACCTACCCGTTCACAGGTCTGGGTGGCGTGACGATCAACAAGCAGGTCAGCGGCCAGCGTGTCTATGACATCAACGTCGACGGTGTCTCGCACTACGGCCTCTACCCCGACTGGATCGAGGACCTCCGCAAGCAGGGCGGCAGCGCGATCGCTGACGACATGGCGCGCGGCTCCGAGGCCTACCTCCTGACGTGGGAACGTGCGCTGGGCGTCAGCAACGACGCCTGCCGCGACCCGAAGGTGCGCAAGTACACGTCGGTGTTCAGCGCCATCAGCATTGGCAGCTCGGTCAAGAGCGTTCTGCTCAAGGCCGGCCAGCCACACTCGCGGCTCTCGACGAAGTTCACCTACTGCGCCAAGACCAAGTCGGGCACGAAGGTCACCCGCGCGGTGTACTTCAGCTCGACAGGCAAGGTCACCAAGGTCAGCTGAATTCATAGGCATCTCGGTGGTTGAGTAGGAGGCCGCCGCGGCCGACGTATCGAAACCTCGCAGGTCAAAGACTCGCCCGATCATGGGATAGGTCGAAAGGCGCACATACAAGCGCCCCAGCTGGTGCTGTGGACAGCTGTGTCGGCGGCTCTATTTGTGGATAAGAATCTGCGTTTTTCGTTGAATTCACAGGGTTTTCCACTGGTCATCGAACGTCTGTTCGGGTAGTGTTTTTGGTATGGATCCGAAGCCGACAATCGACGCGATGCGCACCGCCGCGCACACGCTTCTGTCGGGCGACACACGGGCCAAACTCCATGCTTTGCAGGCCCTGACTGACGCTGCTGACGCCCAGAAGGCTGTGCTGTTGGCCGACCTCCAGGCGTCCAAGGATTTCGAGCTCGACGGCGCTTCGACTCTCAACACCTGGGTGCGCAACGAGTTGCGGATGAACGCCGGAGCTGCCTCCACTCTGGTCAAGAACGTTGCCGCACTGCGTGACCTGCCGCAGGTGGCCAAGGCCGCGTTGAACGGTGAGATCAGCTCGGCCCATGTGCGGGTGTTCGCCTATGGGCTCACCCATGTCGGACTTGAACCGATGCGAGAGTTTGAGGAAGTGTTCGTCGGGGTTGCGCAAGAGCATGCGCCCAGCGAACTGTTTGAAGCAGTCAAGCACCTCAAGGACAAGGTCCACCCCGGAGATCTCGACGCTGCGTGGGAACGAGGCATGGATCGCGAAGACTTCGCTGTCGACGCCGTCCCAGACGGGTTCCACGTCTCCGGCTTCCTGAACACCCTGACCGGGTCCAAGCTCAAGAAAGTGCTCGACTCAGTTTCAGCACCGCGCGACAAGGACGACACCCGCACCGGATCCCAACGCCGCGTCCAAGGCCTTGATGACCTGTTGTCCTCCGTCTTGGCCGACGGCCTCCCGTCAGACAAAGGCGTACGGCCGCACATGTCGGTGTTCGTGGATGCCGACACTTTGCAGGCTGCTGCCGACCACGTGAAGGCCAAGACTGAGCAGCCTCATCTGATCCCCGACCCCATGCCTTCGGTCGAACCAGCCAAGCTCGCCGGACACGGAGCCATCGGACCCAACCTGCTCATGTACTTCCTGTGCGTCAGCGACTTCACGGCATTCTTGATGAAGCAGGGCGGTGGCGCGCGTCAGGCGCAGATCCTCAACGCCGGCACCGAGCGTTACCAACCCACGCTCACCCAACGTCGTGCTGTGATCGCTCGCCAACTCGGTGTCTGCGCGGCACCGGGTTGCAACCACACCCACCTCGAAATCCACCACACGATCTGGTGGTCGATGGGTGGACCCACCGACCTCGACCTACTCGTCGGACTCTGCGTCAGATGCCACCACCTGCTCCACCGCGGGCTGCTCAACATCACCGGCAACGCCGTCGACGGCTTCGAGTTCACCAACCGACTCCACCGCCCCATCCAGAGACGACGAAGAAGCCACTACCGCCAAGCCGCCTGACCCATGGGTCCGGCGGCCCAAAGGCACGCCCACTGCGGGTCATGAGTGAACACAAGCAGCCTGCCTGCTCTGGACACCCGCCTATTTGTGGCAAGATCCGCCGCATGAGTCGCTGGCGGGAGTTGTTGCTCTTTCTCGTGGCGGCTGGACTCACAATCTGGCTGACCCTGAAGGACCCCCCCGATTGGTATTGGGCCTCGTACACGGGCGCCGTAGCTGTCGTTGCAGGGACACTGTTGGTGATGATCTGGCTCCACAAGAGGCGTTTGCGTGACCTGGAAATGACCCAACAGCAATGGTGGCGGTTCGGTCTAACGATTCAGGTACTCACCATTGCTGCTATCGGACTCAATGCTGTGGCCAGTGGAATCGTCTACAGCGGCATGACTTCCGGGGCAATTGCTCATGACGGTCCCCGCGGAGTTGGACTACCGGGAATATTCGCATTCTCGACAGTTGCCTCGGCCATCTTCGTCGTGCTGCTGACGGTGAAGCTCACATTCGACTGGCACAAACTCGACCAAATTGGGAAAGACCCTCTGAGCCGTCCGCGCTAGGTGTATCGGGTGTCTGCGGGCTTGGCAGCCGCTAGTCGCTAGCCGCCGATGGATGACATAGGACGAGCCGACTGAAGGAAGGTCGGATCGTCGATGCCATGCCCTGGCAGCTTGGTCGCCATGGCGGCAACCCAGCGCTCGGCGATCTCGACATCGGACGCTCCCGCACGCAATGCTGATCGAAGGTCGGACTCCTCG
>JAKFCR010000239.1:0-7945 GCA_036676545.1 Aeromicrobium sp.
CGCACCTCTTCGACGCCTTCCATGAACTCCGGGAACGACTCGAACTGCGTCCACTGGTTGTACGCGGTCCGTACGTCGACATCGACGTCCACTGCTTCGGTGATGGTGCTCATACGATCTCCTTCACTTTTCGGGGGTTTGCACAGGGAGTTACCCGAACTGCTGTGGCTTACACGTCGGGCAGAATGAGCTGCATGCGCGATGCGGTGATCTTCGACATGGACGGCACGCTGTGCGACACCTCGGGCATCGAGCACTTCATCGAGGGTGATGAGAAGGACTTCTGGGCCTTCCACGCTGCATCCGCTGACTGCCCGCCTCGTACGGAAGTTGTCGACGCAGCGAAGGCCGAGCACACGGCTGGCCGGGCGATCCTGGTCGTGACATCGCGGGAGTTCCAGTGGCGCGACACGACGTTGACGTGGCTGACCAAGCACGACGTGCCACATGAAGCGGTCTACATGCGGATCGTCGGCGACTATCGCAAGGACGTCCTGATCAAGACGGACATCCTCGAGCAGATCAAAGCCGACGGGTTCAACGTGCTGGCGGCGTGGGACGACAAGCCGGCTGTGCTGGACCTGTGGCGCGAGAACGGCATCGAAGTCCACCCAGTCGGGTAGTGCGGAACCCCACTCGGGCTTGTCCATCCAGAGTTCACCTCACGTTGGTCTGCCGGGTGATCTGCAGCCCTAGCGTCGGGCGCAGACACGCCACAGCCTTTCGGGAGGACCCCACATGTTCACGATCGAAGACCGCTCCGCGCACAACTCCGGAAGGTCATCCCTGACCTGCCTCTACCGCTGCGGCAATGCCTGCGCGAATGATGCGCCCAACTGCTCCGACAACGAGTACTTCGGCGACATGATGCGAGCCGCGGTTTCCCGCCGCTCGGTGCTGCGGGCGGGCGCGGTGGTCGGGGCCGTGGGGCTCGCCGCTCCGGTGCTGGGAGGCGGCAGCGCCGCTGCTGCGACGAGGGGCAGCGCCGCACCTACGACTGGGCTGAAGGCATCGCCGAGGTTCGCGCCCGGTCTGGACTTCGCCACCGTTGCCCCCAATGTCGTCGACGACGTCGTGATCCCCGAGGGCTTCGAAAAGGGTGTCGTCATCGGATGGGGCGACCCGCTGTTCAAGGGTGTCCCGGCGTTCGACGTGCACGCGCAGACCGCCGAGGCGCAGCGCAAGCAGTTCGGGTTCAACAACGACTACCTGGCACTCCTGCCGTACGGGCGGGACACCAGGCTGATGGTGGTCAACCACGAGTACACCAGCGAGACGATGATGTTCCCCGGGTATGACGCAGCAAACCCCACACGCGAACAGGTCGAGATCGCGTGGGCGGCGCACGGACTCGCCGTCGTCGCCGTCAAGCTGTCCGACCGCAACGGGTCGTTGCGACCGATCGTGGGTGACGGCAAGAACCGCCGCCTGCACACCGGCTCGGAGTTCGAGCTGACCGGCCCGGCCGCCGGACACGAGCTCCTGCGCACGACGGCCGATCCGGCGGGTCGTACCGTTCTGGGAACGCTCAACAACTGCGGCGGCGGCCTCACGCCGTGGGGGACCTGGCTGAGCGGCGAGGAGAACTTCAACCAGTACTTCGCCAACGCGGCCACGGTGACCGACCCGGTCCAGGCGGCGCGGCTCAAGCGCTACGGTCTTGGCGGTACGGCGACCGAACGCAAATGGGAGCGGTTCGACGACCGGTTCGACATCGCGAAGGAGCCCAACGAGCCGAACCGCTTCGGGTGGGTCGTCGAAGTCGACCCGTACGATCCGCTCTCGACGCCGAAAAAGCGCACGGCACTGGGGCGCTTCAAGCACGAGGCCGCCGAGCCACGCATCACGAGCGACGGCCGAGTTGCGGTCTACATGGGTGACGACGAGCGCTTCGACTACTTCTACAAGTTCGTCTCGGACAAGAAGGTGGCTCGCGGCCAGAATGCAGCGGCCCGCCGGCGCAACGCATCGCTGCTCGACGAGGGCACGCTTTACGTCGCGAAGTTCACCGGCGACTCAGGCCCGGTCGACGGGTCCGGCCAGCTCCCCGAGGACGGCCTGTTCGACGGCTCGGGCGAGTGGATCCCGCTCGTACGTGGCACCCAGTCCTTCGTCGATGGCATGAGCGCCGCGGAAGTGCTGCTGTTCACCCGCCAAGCCGCCGACAAGGTTGGCGCCACCAAGATGGACCGCCCCGAAGACGTGGAGCCCAGCCCACGTAGCGGCAAGGTCTACATCGCCCTCACCAACAACAGCAACCGCGGCGCCACGGGCGCGGCCGGCGCAGACGAGGCCAACCCGCGCAACAGCAACAAGCACGGCCACGTCATCGAGCTCACCGAGTCAGGCAACGACTCGGGGGCGGCGACATTCGGCTGGAGCATCCTGCTGCTGTGCGGCGACCCGCAGGACCCGTCAACGTACTTCGGCGGCTTCGACAAGAGCCAGGTGTCACCGATCTCGTGTCCCGACAACCTGGCGTTCGACGGTTACGGCAACCTCTGGATCTCCACGGACGGCAACGCCCTCGGCACGAACGACGGGCTGTTTGGGCTCGCGCTTGAGGGCACGTATCGCGGACAGGTCAAGCAGTTCCTCACGGTGCCATTCGGAGCGGAGACGTGTGGGCCGCTCATCGACCGCGAGCGTGTGCTCGTGGCCGTCCAGCATCCCGGTGAGAAGAACGGGTCCACTGTGGAGGCGCCGGCGTCTCGGTGGCCCGACGGTCCGGGCTCCGTGCCTCGGCCGGCAGTCGTCGCCGTATGGCCCAAGCGCCGGCGTCGCGGCGGGCGCTGACGCGCTGGGCGGGGCGCTCGGCTAGAGGCCGAAGGCGGAGCGTTCTTCCTCGCGCACGAGGTCGGTGAGCTCGGGGCTCTCGCGGATGACGCGAACCACGAATCGGCAGTAGGGGAGCACCGTTCCGCCCTTCTGGGCGATCTGTGCGAGAGCACCGCGCACGAGCTCGTGGCCCAGGCCATTTCCCTCGTATTGCGAGTAAATGCGGGTGTGGGGAACCTCGTACTCGTCGCCGTGCGTGCTGTATTCGACGTATCCGGCGAGCTGACCGTCAACCTCGATCTCGAAGCGGGACCGCTCGGGGGCGTCCTGCACAGTCGTCGTCATCCGACATTCCTCTCGGGATGAATGTTGTCCCTGGTCGCTTCAATGCGTCACAATGGTCGCAGGTGCTCCCAAGACGCTGGGGAAGGCGACACTAGGGAGGCACCCAAATGAACATGTCTTCGCCGACCACCCCGACCCGGGGTGTGCTTTTCGTGCACTCAGCTCCGTCTGCGCTCTGCCCTCATGTCGAGTGGGCTGCCGCTGGTGTGCTCGGTGGAACTCCCGACATCGCCTGGGTGCCCCAGCTCGCCGATCCCGGCACGTACCGCGCTGAGCTGTCGTGGCAGGCCGACGCCGGTACGGGTGCCGCTCTTGCCTCGGCTCTGCGTGGCTGGGAGAAGCTCCGCTTCGAAGTCACCGAGGAACCGACCGCGCGCTCCGAAGGTGCGCGCTTCTCGTACACGCCGAAGCTCGGCATCTTTCATGCACTGACCGGCCTGCATGGCGACATCCTGATCCCTGAGGACCGCATCAAGGCGTTCCGGGTGAAGACCGCGCTGGGTGAGATCACGATGGACGAGGCGCTGGACGGGCTCCTGGGTGCTGCCTGGGATGCCGAGCTGGAACCGTTCCGTCACGCCGGTGACGGCGCTCCAGTCCGCTGGCTCCACAAGGTCATCTAGCCGATTTCGACCGCGATCGTTGGCGAGGACTTGCCCGACTCCTCGTGGAACAGGCGGAACTCACGCTTGCCCGTACGCGACGTGTAGATCTCGGTCGCATACCTGCCGCCGCCCTTGGTCTTGGTGTCGACCGGGAAGTCGTCCCAGTCGCTACCGGGGTCCTTCACCTGAACCTGAAGTGTTGCGCCGGAGCCCAGCTCTGGGAACGCGCCCTCGAGTCGGAATCGCTCGCCAGGGGACACCTGGGTGCTGGATGCCCGGATCGTCGGATCCTGGGTCGGCTCGCCCTCGGTCTCCTCGGGCGCGGGAGCCGTCGGAGCAGTCGTGGTGGGTGCCTCAGTTGTGGTGACGCTCAGCGGCGGCAGGTTGGCCGCGCCGAGACCAGTCGCCCCGATCACCGCAGCACTGCCCAAACCGATGAGGACGCCGAGTCCAGCGCCGATGATCGCCATCCAGGTCGCATATCGACCGGCGAAGCGGACCTTCTGGGCGTCGATGTGGTGCTGTGCCGATGCGGCCTCGTAAGAACGTACGGGGGTCGGATCAGCAGCCGGGACAGGTCGAGTCGGGGGAGCGAGCTTGGCGGGTACTGCCGGTGCGCTCGAGCGCGCCACGGAGCCGTCGTGGTGGACCACGGCGTTGACGGCACTCTTGACCGTCGTGAATCCATCAATCGCATCGTCGGAGAGGTAGATGTTGAAACGTCGCCCAAGCTCCTCGCCGATCTCGACCATGGTGATCGAGTCGACGCCAAGGTCCTTGAGGTTGGTTTCGAGCTGAACAGCCTCAGGCTCACACCCCTGCACTGCGGCCAGGATGTCGGCGAGTTCTGCGAGTACGTCTTTGGGTGCCGGCACGCCCCGAGTCTATGTCGCGTGTGGAGGGTCACGCGCGCATCTACTGGGGTTCACCGTTTGGATGCTCCCCGGCCACCTTAGGATTGGGCGATGGAGACGCTTGGCGAAGTCCAGTACCTCACCGTTCACGGTTACCGTCGCGCGTTCCGCATATCCGGGTCTGGCCCTGCACTGCTGCTCCTGCACGGGCTGGGATGCGACTCGTCAACCTGGGTCGACGTCATTCCGGCGCTGTCGAAGCACTTCACGGTCATCGCTCCTGACCTGCTCGGTCACGGTGAATCTGACAAGCCCAACGCCGACTATTCGCTCGGCGGCTACGCCAACGGCATGCGGGACCTGCTGACTGTCCTCGGCATCGACAAGGTGACCGTGGTCGGCCACAGCTTTGGTGGCGGCGTGGCGATGCAGTTCGCCTACCAGTTCCCCGACCGCACTGAGCGCGTCATCCTGGTCTCGACCGGCGGCCTCGGCAAGGAAGTCACCCCGCTCATCCGCTTCCTCACGGTGCCGGGCAGCGGCGCAGTGCTGGCGGCCGCGACATTCAAGCCTTGGCGTCCTGTCGTGGCTGGCGCCCTGCGGGCCCTCGCCAAGTCACCGCTCAGCGCCACGCGCGATCTCGACGAGGTTGCCGCCATCTACGAGTCGCTGGGCGATCCGGCGCAGCGTACGGCCGTCCAACGCGTCACCAGCCATGTCCTCAACTGGCGCGGCCAGTTCGTCACGATGACCGATCGGAGCTACCTCGCGCGATTGATGCCGGTGCTCGTCGTATGGGGCCGCCAGGACATGGTCATCCCGTCAGCACATGCCGATCTGGCACCCACGCACGAGATGTCAGACGTTCACGTCCTCGAGGACTCAGGTCACTTCCCGCACAAGGACCATCCGAAGGACTTCGTACGTATCGTCACCAAGTTCATCGCTGACAACGAGCCGGCTCACTATCACCGCGGCAAATGGCGTGCCCTGCTACGCCGCGGCGACCAGTTCGAGCTCGAAAGCATTCCGACCGGCGCCGAGCCGGCCGCTCAGCCCGCGATCAGCTAACTGGTTCGGGAGTCGGATCGGGCTCTGCGATGTCCGCCTTCGAGGCGATCTCGCGCTCACGCTCGGGACTTCGTCGCCTTCGCCCACGATTGCCCGATGCCCAGGCGCCTATCGACACCGACAGCCAGCCGATGAACAGGCCGGCTACGTCATCCGGGATGTAGTGCCAACCGAAGTAGATCGTGGCGAGAATCGTCAAGACCAGGAACGCCCAGGCGAGCACGCGAATCGCGAGCTTCTGGCCGGTGCGCTCGAAGAACAGGCACGCCGTGAAGACCACGGAGACATGCAGCGAGGCGAACCCGGCGATGCCGTACGTGGCGCTGCCGCCCGGATCTTCCTTGAAGCTCGCGCCGGCTCTGAACAGCGACCGTTGGAGTGCCGTCACGCCGGTGACCGGGAGATCCTGGAACATCGATGACTGTGCGAACGCCGGGCCGAGAGTCGGTAGCGAGTAGTAGCTGACGACGCCGAGCACCCAGTTGAGGCTCAGCGCGGTCGCGTACCAGGCACCGAGCGAGAGGTCTTTGCCCCACACCAGGAACGCACCGAGGGTCAGCGGGATGAGCGGCAGATAGGCAACGTATGACACGGCGAGCACCTGGGCGGCGATGCCGGTACCAAAGAAGTTGTGCAGGACTTCTGCAGGGTTGTGACCGAAGAAGAGGTAGTGGTCGAACCGCAGCATGTCCCGGTCGAACAGGACACCCTCACGGACGAGCGGAAGGTCCTTCTTGAGGTTGCGGTAGCTGACGTAGCAGACGTAGAACGTGATCAGGCCGGTCGCAATGTAGCCGACGCGCTTGAAGCTCCAGTCCGCGCGGAGGATTGCACGGAACTCGTTGGCCACACCGCTCAATCCGGAGCGCCAGCCGCGACGGATTGCCGCCGGAATGATGCCGACCGCGAAGAACAGCAAGCCGATCACCGGGAGGCGAATGTACGCCGGCCCCAGGAAGCCGTCTGGGTCGGCTAGTGGCACGTCGAGTCGCTGCGAAGCGATGAAAGCGGTGAGACCTACAACGATGGAAAGGCACACGCCAAAGGTGTAGGGCCAACGTCGCATGCCGTTCATCCTAGAGGTGGATCCTTAAGGCGAGATGAGGGCCTTCTGTCCGTAAGACGCGGCCAGGACGCGCCCTAGGCGTCTCCGCCTTCCTGCGGCACTCCGGTGACGGCCGTCGGGTCGTCGATGCGGAACCTGGTGAACGCGTCACGAGCCGTCTCGGGTGCGACCAGGCCGCGCTGGGCAAGGCTCTGCAGGACGCTGACGACGATCGACTCGGCATCGACCTGGAACGTACGACGGGCCGCTGCGCGGGTGTCGGCGAAGCCGAAGCCGTCGGTGCCGAGTGACTGCCACGGACCGGGCACCCAGCGGGCGATCTGGTCGGGCACGGCACGCATGTAGTCGCTGACCGCAACCGTCACCGCGGACGTGTCCATCAGCTTGACCGTCACGTACGGCATCCGGCTGTACTCGCCGGGGTTGTTGAGGTTCCAGCGCTCCGCCTCGACTGCGTCGCGCGCGAGCTCGTTCCAGGACGTCACGGACCACACGTCGGCGGGCACGCCGTACTCGGTCGCGAGGATCTCCTGGGCCTTGAGCGCCCACGGCACCGCGACGCCGGACGCCATGATGCGAGCGGTCGACTCGCCGCTCAGCGCCTTGCGATAGAGGTAGGTGCCCTTGAGCAGTCCCTCGACATCGAGGTCGTCGGGCTGTGGCGGCTGTACGTACGCCTCGTTGTAGACCGTCAGGTAGAAGATGATGTCTTCGCCGTGCGGCTTGGTGTCCGTCGTGCCATACATGCGCTCGAGGCCGTACTGGACGATGTGGCTGATCTCGAAGCCAAACGCCGGGTCGTAGTGCACGACGGCAGGGTTGGTCTGTGCGATCAACGGGGAGTGTCCGTCGGCGTGCTGTAGGCCCTCGCCGGTGAGCGTCGTACGACCCGCGGTGGCGCCGATCAGGAAACCGCGCGCCAGCTGGTCGGCCATGGCCCAGATCGAGTCGGCGGTCCGCTGGAAGCCGAACATCGAATAGAACATGTAGACCGGGATCATCGGCTCGCCGTGCGTGGCGTACGCGCTGCCTGCTGCAGTGGCTGACGCCATCGCACCGGCCTCGCTGATGCCCTCGTGCAAGAGCTGGCCCTGGACGGACTCCTTGTAGGCGAGGAGCAGCTTGCGGTCGACGGCGTCGTACGTCTGGCCGGCCGGGTTGTAGATCTTGGCCGACGGGAACATCGAGTCCATGCCGAACGTGCGGTACTCGTCAGGTGCGATCGG
>JAKFCR010000240.1:0-2819 GCA_036676545.1 Aeromicrobium sp.
GAGAACCTCGTGATCGTCGGGTTCTTCATCGCCGAGGTCGGCATCCTGACCGGCCTGTTGGGCTTCACGATCGGCAAGCGGATCCTCGGTCTCCGGGTCGAGAATCCCGCCGGCCAACCAATCGGCATTCCCCGAGCAGTCCTGCGTACGGCACTGCTTTCGTTGGTGCTGCCGGCCATCGTCATGAACGAGGACAAGCGCGGGCTGCACGACATCGCTGCGGGTGCCCGCGTCATACGCGTCTAGACGCCGTGCCGCTGGGAGTGGTTGAGTCGCTCCATGGCTGGCGGTCGGTGGGTCGAGCTTCGAGTTCACGGTGTCAGCGGTACGCCACCCGAGTCGCTCCTTGCCCATCCGCACGTCAAGCAGATCGCGGGCGACGGCTACTCGCGCTATTTCCGGCCGATCAACGGCAGCGGCAAGGAGCTGAAGGCCGATGACGGTCATACCGTTGAGGGCTACCACTGGGGCCAGTTCACGTCAGGTTCCTGGCGTGCCGGGCTGTGGCTGATTCTCGTTCCCTTCGGCCTGGTCAATGCCGCCCAGTTCATGCTGCCGCCGTTCGTCGACCGAACCTCCAAGTTCTGGCACGGACTGTGCGGAGCGCTGCTTCGCCTGACGGCGTTGCTCATGACCTGTCTGTTCGCGTTCACCTCCGGCTTCGTGCTGATGGACCTGCTCGGCTGGCGCTGGGCGGCCAAGACTCGTCTGCTCAAGAGCTATGAGCCGGACACGGTTCTCACCGGTGCGGTGATCCTGAGCGCTCTCGCGATGCTCGTCCTGTACTTCCTCGGCAAGGGCTTTGGCCGTACGGGACCGTCGGACTCGATAGAGATGGACGAGACGACGACCACGCCTCTCGCCAAGAAGACGTTCTACCAAGGAGACGCTGACGCCTCGACGCTCCGTGCACTGCACCTCGTTGCCTCGCTCGCGCTGATTGCGGTGATGGCAACGTTCGCGCGTGACGCGAATGCGTGGTCCACACGGCCGCTGGTCGGCATGATCGCGTTCGGTCTGCTGGTGATCGCGGTGCTGGTCGTCACCTTCCTAGGCGACCCCGAAGGTTCGGTCAGCGTCGCGATGCCATCACGGATGGCTCGCCTTCGCGCCACGTGGCATGCGGTGACCAAGGTGCTCTCGCCGTTGCTCCTGGTGATCTCGACGATCATCGTGATTGCCGCCGCCATCCAGATGGGTGGTGCCGAGCGGCCCAAGCCCGTCGGTCGCATCGAAGCGTTCGACGGGTTCGCCAACACGCTGATGGTCGCCGGCGTCCTGGTTCTCGTGCTGATGTCGTGGGCCAACATCGCACTCGCGTGGACCACGCGTACGAAGACCGGCAGCGAGAAGGACCCAGCCAGATTCTTTGTTCGGTACGCGTGGGGCATGACGAGCTATCTCATCGCCACCGTCGCGACATTCATCGGCGTCGGACTCTCGGCCGCCGTTTCG
Organism: Aeromicrobium sp.; assembly: GCA_036676545.1. Lineage (GTDB taxonomy): Bacteria > Actinomycetota > Actinomycetes > Propionibacteriales > Nocardioidaceae > Aeromicrobium. The sequence continues at coordinate 1,456 of JAKFCR010000240.1, forward strand.
ACCGCAGTGTCAACCTCGCTCGACCTCGACATCGCCGAGCGGATCGACGAACGAGGGCTGATTCTCAAAACGCGGGTCGGCGCGACTCCGATGCTGGACCGCGTGGCATACGCCTGGGGTCTGACAGCGTTGATGCTGATCGCGATCGCCATCTTCGCGCTGACGTTCTACTTCATCCGCCGCAAGCACTTCACGGCCTCGAGCGAAGCCATGCATGCTGCACCGGCCGAGGCGACCACCAAGCTGCCAGAGGGTTGGACATCCAAGATCGCGCGGGGAATCTGGATTGCGCGCCTCAAGACCAAGCTGCCCTCGCTGTTCTGGGTGTTCGCCGCCTTCGGAGTGTTGCTGGCGCTCGTGGTCGCCTGGGAAGTCGGTTTCTGCGCCGGCGGAAACGATCCGACCGAATGCAAGCAGGCGCCGTGGCTGCTCGACTACCTCAGCCAGCCCCGCCGAAGCGGCAACGGCGACTTCCTCACGATCTTCGGTGCCTGGACTCTGCTCGCACTGGCGGCTGGCACTGTCGCCCTCAGCCGCGGCGCCATCAAGACGCAGGCCTCCAGGCGCGGCGTCAGCATCATCTGGGACATCGTGTCGTTCTGGCCGCACGCAGTGCACCCGTTCGTGCCGCGCCCATACTCCCAGCGCACGGTGATTGACCTGCGCGACCGCATCCGCTGGCACCTGAGTGACATCGGAGAGTCCGATGTGCAGCGGCCCGTTGTCGTATGTGGTCACAGCCAGGGGAGCCTGATCTCCTTCAGCGCTCTGTTGCTGCTCAAACCTGAGGAGCGCGATCGGGTGGCTTTGGTGACGTTCGGGTCCCAGCTGCGGATGATCTTCCCGCGGGCGTTCCCGGGCTTCGTCAACCTGGACTCGATCGCGGGCTTGTACGCGTCGCTCAACGGCGCCTGGGTCAACCTCTATCGGGCCACCGACCCACTGGCCGGGCCTGTGCTGTCGTGGGATCACTCGCCGGACGGCGCTGAACCGTCATCGCAACATTTCCCGGAGATCGGTGACGGACGACTGCCCGACTCGTACGATCCCGTTACCCGCCGCCGCATCAGTGGGGCCGACTGGCGAGTCATCGACCCAACGCCGTACGACGAGGCACTGCAGACGGGCGCTGTGACCAGGCTGCACGGTCACAGCGACTTCTGGGACAACGCGGACTGGCCGACAGCCCTTCAGGCAGTCGTCAACGTCCCACCGCGAGGCTGAATCAACCGCGCATCGCCTTGCGGGAGCCCTTCATGCTTGTCGGCACGGGGCCGCGCGGCATGGGGGCGGCCGGACGCATCGCGTCGAGGGCCTTGAGCTTGTAGAGCAGGCCGGTCATCTGGGCCGGCTTGATGTTCTTG
>JAKFCR010000241.1:0-1611 GCA_036676545.1 Aeromicrobium sp.
TCGATCTGCCATGCGGTCGAGACCTCTTGCGGATCGCGCGTACGACGGCTCGGCACGATCGCGATGTCGTCGAACGAATAGGCCCGCCGACCGCGCTTGGCGGTGCCGATCTCGATGTCCATGCCCTAAGACTAGTGGGCTACTGAACGCCTCGTTCTATGTCGTCGAGCGAGAGGTCCGGCAGCATCCCTGCGGGGTTGTTCTGTCGCCTGACAAGGACCGGTTGTACGTCGTCGCTCTCGCGCGCCAGCGCGTACTGAGTGCCGGCGAGGGCGAAGCGAAGGGCGCGGGACAGCGAGCTGACCTTGGCGTCCGACGGGCTGAGCTTGGGCGCGGCAGCCTTGAGTGCCATCGCGAGGATCGGCAGGGGGCCGCCCTGGTTGGCGAGCTTGTCGCAGTAGCTCCGAACCTTCGAGTCGTTCAACACCTTTTTGACGATCGCTTTGTAGTCATCCGGCGAGCTCGCCTTCGCGGCATGGACCACCGGGATCTCCTTGGCCATCTCGTGCCAGTTGACCTTGCCGGAGGCCTTCGGGACCACTGCGGTGGGAACCTTCTTCGCGGCCTTCTTTGCGACCTTCTTCGCTGGTTCCTTCTTGGGTGGTGTCGGCGCTGCCTGCTCGGCCTTGGGCTGTTCGACCTTCGGCGCCTTTGGCTCAGATGACTTCTTCTTCGGAGCCGCCTTGGCGGGCTTGGATGCGAGATCCGCTGAGAACACCGCCTTGAGCCCCACAGCGGGCTGTGGCGCGAGCTTCAAAGGTACGTAGTGATCAACCTCTTGCTCGAGGACATTGTTGACCGGGTGATTCGCCAGCGTTGCCCCCACCACGAACTTGTTCAGCTCATGAAGGCGGCGAACCAACGGTACGAAATCGCCATCGGCGGAGACGAGGACGAACACCTCGAGGTGGTCGAGATCGGTGGCGGCGCGCAGGCAATCGACCACGAGAACGATGTCGGCGGCATTCTTCTCGGCCTTGCTGACCGAGAACACCTGTACGGTCTCGACGCGGCTGCGCTCGACCTCGCGTCGATAGTCCTCGAGTCCAATGGCGTTCCAGTCCGCGTAGGCCCGAGCCAGCGCAATGCCTCCAGCGCCTGCCTCACGCGCGACAGCCGTCTCGAGCTGTTTGAGGATGTCGGCCATCGACACGTCCGGGATCTCGAGCTTGCCGTATCCCTTGAAAAGGTTCTCGGCGTCGATGAAGACGGCGATGTTGCGACTGGTCACTCTTTCGAGGCTAGTGCCATGGGTCAGCGCGACGAGTAGTTGGGAGCCTCGGCGGTCATCTGGATGTCGTGCGGGTGGCTCTCCTTGAGCGAGGCCGACGTGATGCGTACGAAGCGGCCCTTCTCCTGGAGCTCGGGGATCGTACGAGCGCCGACGTAGAACATCGACTGGTTGAGGCCACCGATCAACTGGTGCGCGACGGCGGAAAGCGGTCCGCGGAACGCGACCTGGCCTTCGACACCTTCGGGAACGATCTTGTCGTCGCTGGTGACCTCGGCCTGGAAGTAGCGGTCCTTGGAGTAGGACTTCTTGCCGCGGCTGCTCATCGCGCCGAGCGAGCCCATGCCGCGGTAGGCCTTGAACTGCTTGCCGTTGACGAA
>JAKFCR010000242.1:0-3086 GCA_036676545.1 Aeromicrobium sp.
CTGCAGACATGGAGACCCTTTCGTACACAACCAAGCACTTGCTTGGTACTGTATCAGTATGTCTCTCACGATTGACCTGACCGGCCGGGTGGTTCTGGTCACCGGCGGATCGCGCGGAATCGGACGCGGCATCACCGGAACCTTCGTCTTCGCGGGTGCCACGGTCGTCACCTGCGCCCGCTCGGAAGCCGAACCGTTCCCAGGGACGACGCACGTGCAGTGCGACGTACGCGAACCCAAGTCGGTCCAGGCGATGATCGACGGCATCGTCGCCGAACACGGCCGCCTCGACGTCCTGGTCAACAACGCCGGCGGGGCACCGGCCGCGAGCGCGGCCGAGGCATCGCCGCGCTTCCACGACAAGATCATCGGGCTCAACCTCAACGCTCCGCTGCTGGTGGCCCAGATCGCCAACCGGGTCATGCAGGAGCAGGGCAGCGGTGGTTCGATCATCAACATCTCGTCGATCAGTGCCAACCGGGCGGCACCCACGATCGCCGCGTATGCCGCTGCCAAGGCAGGTATCGACTCGCTGACCAAGAGCCTCGCCATGGAGTGGGCGCCCAAGGTCCGGGTCAACGCGATCGACGTCGGGCTCTGCCGCACCGAGCAGACCGACGACCACTACGGCGGCGACGAACGAGTCGCCAAGATCGAAGCCACGATTCCGCTCGGCCGGATGGCCCGCCCCGACGAAGTCGGCAATGTCGCCGTGTTCCTCGCCAGTGACATGGCTTCGTACGTCAGCGGCGCCAACGTCGGCTGCGACGGCGGCGGCGAGCCCCCCGTATTCCTCCACGTCTGAACCACTGCACCCCCTGAACAAACACAAGGAGAACCATGAGCTTGCTCGAAGGCCGCATCGCGATCGTCACCGGCGCTGGACGAGGGATCGGCCGTGCGCACGCGCTCGAGCTGGCCCGCCAGGGCGCAAAGATCGTCGTGAACGACTTCGGCGTCTCCAACAACGGCGAGAAGACCGACTCGCCCGCGCACGACGTTGTCGCCGAAATCGAGGCCATCGGTGGTGAGGCTGTGGTGAACGGCGCCGACGTCGCCGACTTCGCTGACGCCGAGGCCATGGTCCGCCAGGCAATCGACACATTCGGTGGGCTCGACATCCTCGTCAACAACGCTGGCTTCGTACGGGATCGCATGCTGGTCAACGCGACCGAAGAGGAGTGGGACGCCGTCATCCGGGTGCACCTAAAGGGTCACTTCGCTCCGCTGCGGCACGCCGCGGCCTATTGGCGTGCGGAGTCCAAGGAGGGCCGCCAGCGGGCTGCCCGGGTCATCAACACCACCTCTGGTGCCGGGCTGCAGGGTTCGATCGGGCAGATCACCTACTCCACAGCGAAGGCCGGGATCGCCGGCATGACGCTGGTTGCCGCTGCCGAGCTCGGCAGAGTCGGTGTCACCGTCAACGCAATCGCACCGGTGGCGAAGACCCGGATGACCGAGGGAGCTTTCGACACCTCCGAGATGGCCTTGCCCGAGGACAACTCTCCGATCGTCGCGTGGCTCGCGTCTGAGGCTGCCGGCCACGTCACGGGTCGGGTCTTCGAGAGTGACGGAGGCAAGCTCACCTTGGAGGAAGCCTGGAACCACGGCGCCTCTCGTGACAAGGGCTCCCGCTGGGAGGCCACCGAACTAGGGGACGTCGTGGACGCTCTGATCGCCGAAGGCGCTGCACCCGAACCCGTCTACGGCACCAGCTGAGAAGTAGCCGGATCTCGCTCGGATTCCAACGAGCCGGGGGTCATCGTTCGCCATAGGCTCGCCAGATGGGACTGCTCACTCCTCTCGCGATTCAGATCGGCGCCATTCCGTGGATGCCGCGCCTCCTGCCCCAGATCACCTGGATCGACAGGGTGCTCCACCGGCTGACCCGAGGACGCCTCACCATTCTGGACATCGCCGGCCTCCCCAACCTCATGCTCACCGCGATCGGCCGAAGGAGTGGACAGCCGCGGGAGACGCCGCTGTTGTGCGTGCCTTACGGCGAGGACATCCTGATCGCTGGCTCGTATTTCGGCAGCGACAAGGAGCCGATCTGGGTCAAGAACGTCGAGGCGAACCCCGAGGTGACCGTCCACTTTGAGGACCGAACGACCGCGATGCTCGCACGTCCTCTCGTGGGCGACGAGCGGGCTATTGCGTGGGCACACATGATCAAGACGTGGCCGAACTTCGCTAGGTACGAGCGACGTACCAACCGGCTCATCAAGGTGTTCCTCCTGACTCCGACGGATGACTAGGCTGACGGGATGACCGAGGAGACGACCAGCAACTCGCCCGACGAGAACGCCGAGATCGTGAAGACTTTCCTCGAGGCGCTCCAGGCGCAGGACTTCGACACGTTCGAGAGCCTCATGTCCGATGATGTCGTCTACCAAAATGTCGGCCTGCCGACTATCCGTGGAGCCCGGCGCGTCACGAAGCTGATGCGCCGAATGGAAGGCAAGTCGAGCTTCGAGGTGAAGTTCCACCGCAACGTTGCCGATGGGTCCACCGTGCTCAACGAACGTACTGATGCCATCGTTCTCGGCCGGCTTCGGTTGCAGTTCTGGGTGTGCGGTGTGTTCGAGCTCCGCGACGGCCGCATCACGCTTTGGCGTGACTACTTCGACTTCTTCGACATGGTCAAGGCTACGTTCCGCGGCATTGTCGGCATGGTCGTCCCAGCTGTCCGCCGGACCATGTGATTACGCCGAGTCTGATCAGCCGGCCAGGTGGCCTTGGTCGACCATCTGGATGCTGCCGTGGACCGAGGATGCATCGTCGGACGCGAGGAACGCGATGACGGCGGCGACGCTGTCGGCGGTCATCAGTCCGCGCTTGGCGGCCACCCGCATGATCAGCTCCCAGTCGGCACCATCGGGAACGTTGATTGTCGCCACCTGAGGGGTGTCCATGCCGCCGGGGCACACGCAGTTGACTCGCAGAGGTGCGTTCAGGTACTCGATCGCCAACGCCTTGGTCAGCCCGACGATCCCGTGCTTGGCAGCCGTGTAGGCAGCTGAGTAGGCCTCGCCCATCACGCCAGCCACCGAGGCAACGTTGACGATGTTGCCGGACGTCTCGAG
>JAKFCR010000243.1:0-4771 GCA_036676545.1 Aeromicrobium sp.
GGTGGCACATCAGCTTCGCTCGGATGACCCCAAGGACGAGCCGACGGCATCGCCGACGACCTCGGCAACGAAGCCGGCGTCTGACAAGACGACACCGGCACCCGCAGACAAGACCAGTTCGGCGCCGCCGAAGATTTCGCTGCTGCCAGCCAGCTCGTTGCAGATCCTTCCGGGTCAGGTTGGTCCCGTGAAGGTCGGCATGAGCAAGGCGGAGGCCTACGCGACGGGCTACTTCGACAAAGACGTGGTCAGCAAGAACTGTGACACGGTCGAACGCCTGAGGTGGAAGGACGCGTACCAAGGAAACTTCGACATCTTCACGCTTGACGACGGCGAGGTCTCGGCCATCGGCATCTTCAAGTCAGGCCCCCGATCGCGTTCGGGCTTGCAGGTCGGCAGCACCTACAAGGCCGTGAAGGACGTGCTTGGCGAGGAGTCAGCGCCGATGGAGGCTGGCTACAGCCAGACCGGTCTGATGGTCAACCAGGGCGACAGCTGGATTGGCTTCCTCTTTGACGGCCATCCGGACACGATCTCGGACTCCGCGAAGGTTGTCTTCATCGAGGTCACCCGCGGTCGACTGCCCGACCTGATGCGCGACGGCTGCTGAACCAGGACAACAAGAGGCCCGGTCCGATTGTCGGACCGGGCCTCCCCCTGATGTTTGCTAGGGCTCGATCGGATCGTCGAGCACCTGGGGGTTGATCGTCGTGACCTTTCCGGCTGTGACCTGGACCTTGGTGCCGTCGGCGCAGTTGCCGACCGGCCGCGGGATGTTGTCGTAACAGATCGATTCGAAGTGGGTACCAGGCCGCGTACCGTCCTCGTCGTAGTCCTCGAACAGAAGCCAGTACGTTCCGGTGGGTAGACCGCCGAGGCTGAACGCGCCCAGGGAAGAGGTCCCGACACTGATCGAGTTGTTCGCGGTGACGAGGACGTGCCTCGCGGGTCGGACGATGTCTCCGTCCTTGGTGGTGACCTTTCCGCGGATGATGCCGGCGATGTCCATCCTGACGTTCTGTGTGCGGTTGGCCGGCGTGGCAGCAAAGCCCCGCGAGTACGCGGTCTGGTGGTGTCCCGTTGGGTCGGTCACCACCAGCTCGTACTCCATGCCCGCGTCGACCGGGATCCTGGGTGTCACGAATCGGCCGGCCCAGTCGGTCGTTGTCGACTCGAAATCACTGTCTTCGTGATCGGCGCGGACCACGAGCACGTTCACTCCGGCCAGTGGGTAGCCAGCGCGGTCGGAAATGGTGCCGTTGACCCGGATTGTCGCCGTGTCTGCGCTGGTTGGAGCCATCGGAACGATCGTGAGCATTGCTGACGCGGCCAATACCCCGGCAGCGAGTGTGCGTCTTGTTCGTGCGGTCATGCTTCCCCCTCTAGTTGGTGATGCTGTCTCTAGGGGAGATGTACGGGGGACCCGAAAAGTTGTCGGGCATGCGCTGCATCCGCCGGATAGGGTGAAGGCCCCGTCACACCCGAGGAGTAAATCGTGGGCAACCTGGCCACTCTGTTGGAGAAGTCCGCCACCGAATATCCCGATCGCACGGCGATCGTGTTTGGTGACACCCGGCTGACGTACGCGCAGGTCAACGGCGCCGCCAACCAGGTCGCCAATCTGTTGGTGTCGCGTGGGATCAAGCCCGGTGACAAGGTCGCACTGTCGTGCGCCAACCTCCCGTACTTCAGCACGATCTACTACGGCATTCTCAAGGCCGGTGCGACCGTGGTGCCGCTCAACATCCTTCTCAAGGGCCGCGAGGTCGCCTATCACCTCAACGACTCCAACGCGAAGGCCTACTTCGCGTTCGAGGGCACGCCTGACCTGCCGATTGGTGACGCGGCCTGGGAAGGCTTTCAGGCTACGGACTCGTGCACCGAGTTCTTCCTGATCAAGCTCGACTCTGCCCAGCCAGCGCCGCTGAGCCCGCCCGAGTTCTTCTCGCCGCTGGTTGCTGAGCAGCCGCCGACCTTCGACACGGTCAATACCGATGACGACGACACCGCCGTGATCCTCTACACGTCCGGAACGACGGGTCAGCCCAAGGGCGCTGAGCTCCGCCACCGCAACATGCGTGACAACGCGTTGACGGGAGCCGAACTGTTCGGCGCCGATGCATCGAACCCCGACACCTATCTGTGCGTGCTGCCCCTGTTCCACTCGTTCGGGCAGACCGTGATCCAGAATGGCGGCTTCGCGTACGGCGGCACCGTCGTGATGCTCCCGCGCTTCGATGCACAGGCAGCGCTCGGCCTGATGCTCAAGGAGAAGGTGTCATTCTTCGCCGGTGTGCCCACGATGTACTGGGGACTGCTGGCCGCGCTCGACGAGTCGGTCGACGTCAAGCAGCTGGCCGAGAACCTCCGCGTGGCCGTTGCCGGTGGCGCCGCACTGCCCGTCGACATCCACAAGCAGTTCCAGGAGCGCTTCGGCGTGACGATCCTCGAGGGCTACGGCCTCTCGGAGACCTCGCCCGTCGCATCGTTCTCACGCTTCGGCGAGGAGCCGCGCGTCGGTTCGATCGGCCTGCCGATCCCGGGTGTCGAGATGAAGCTGATCAATGACGATTGGTCGGATGTCGAGGACAGCCCTGACGCCGTCGGCGAGATCGCGATCAAGGGCCACAACATCATGAAGGGCTACTACGCCCGACCTGAAGCGACCGATGAGGCAATCAGGGACGGCTGGTTCCGTTCGGGTGACCTCGCCAAGAAGGACGAGGACGGTTTCTACTACATCGTCGACCGGTCCAAGGACATGATCATCCGCGGCGGATTCAACGTCTATCCGCGTGAGCTCGAGGAGATCCTGATGGAGCACCCGGCGGTCTCGCTGGTGGCCGTCATCGGAGTCCCACACGACTCCCACGGTGAGGAGATCAAGGCGTACGTCGTCAAGAACAAGGATCACGACGACGTCTCCGAGGCCGATCTGGTGGCATGGGGCAAGGAGCAGTTCGCGGCGTACAAGTACCCGCGCGAGGTCGTCTTCATCGACGAGCTGCCCATGACGTCGACGGGCAAGATCCTCAAGCGCGAGCTCAGCTGACCCGTACCGGTGACCGAGAGCTCGACGGGTGACGTCTTCCACATCAACCCGGACACCGGACGCCCCAACCAGTGTCCGGATCCGCTGAACTGCGAGTTCGGCGGTGACGACTTCCATTACGCCTCCAAGCACGATGCGGAGGTGGCATGGAAGGCCCGCCAGCTGGAGCGCGGCATCATCGCCTACCGCAATGTGATGCAGGCGCAGGAGAAGAAGGAAGAGGACCAGACACTCGAGGCACTGCGCAAGAAGGCGCAGGGGAGTGCCAAGAAGGTGTCGTGGGGAGTCGTCCGTTCTTTCGCGGTCAAGAACCTGTCGAAGTACTTCGCCAACTTCGTCGGGCTCGTCGTGTCCTACCTCGTCGTGTCGGGCCGTTGGCTGTCCGACGACTGGGCGCGACGGCTGCTGCCGATCATCGCCACGGTGACCTTGGTCGGGTTCTCGATCTGGTTCGGCATCCGTATCTACAAGGGAAGCCGCAAGACCGTGAAGGTGGTCAAGAAGCGCCGACAGGCGCGCCGCGTTGCGCGATAGGCGGCCGATAGGATGAGGGCATGCCCCGCGTCATCGTTGATGTCATGCCCAAGCCCGAGATCCTCGACCCGCAGGGCAAGGCGGTGCACGGAGCTCTTCCGCGCCTCGGCTTCGCCGCGGTGACCGACGTACGCCAGGGCAAGCGCTTCGAGCTCGAGGTCGCTGCCGCTGATGAGGCAACGCTCGCCGAGGTGCACAAGATCGCAGAGACGCTGCTCTCCAACCCCGTGATCGAGGACTTCTCCGTACGGGTGGCAGAGTGAAGATCGGCGTCGTCACCTTCCCGGGATCTCTGGATGACACCGATGCGCAGCGAGCCGTCACCATCGCCGGTGGCGAAGCCGTAGCCCTGTGGCACGGCGACCACGACCTCAAAGGTGTCGACGCCGTCATCCTGCCTGGCGGGTTCTCGTACGGCGACTACCTCCGTTGTGGAGCGATCGCCCGGTTCGCGCCCGTCATGACCGAGGTCATCGCCGCAGCCAACGGCGGTATGCCGGTGCTCGGCATCTGCAACGGCTTCCAGATCCTGTGCGAGTCGCACCTGCTCCCCGGTGCGCTGATCCGCAACGATCACCGCCACTTCATCTGCCGCGACCAGACGCTCAAGGTCGAGAACGTCGACACCTCGTGGACCTCCGAGCTCAGCGTGGGCCAGGAGATCGTCATCCCGCTCAAGAACGGTGAAGGTGGATTCGTCGCCGACGCCGAGACCGTCGCGCGCCTCGAGGGCGAAGGTCGCGTCGTGTTCCGCTACGTCGATGTGAACCCCAATGGCTCGGTCAACGACATCGCGGGCATCACGAATGACCGCGGCAATGTCGTCGGTCTCATGCCCCACCCCGAGCACGCCGTTGAGGAGCTCACGGGCCCCGGCATCGACGGGCTCGGCCTCTTCACCTCAGCGCTCACCCATCTCGTTGGTTGAGTAGCCCCGAGGGACGAGGGGCGTATCGAAACCTCGTGAGGTGATGGGCTTGCGCGAGCCTTCGACGTAGCGGGGTTTCGATACGTCGGCCGCGGGCGGCCTCCTACTCAACCAGCAGAGTTGGAAAGACGGTCCACCTCGCGGTTCAGGATCTTGGCTCGTCCTTCGGGCGTACGGGCTTTGAGCAGCTGCAGGATGATCGCGTAGCGCTCCGTACGACCGAGAGCTTCGAACGCGGCCTTGGCCTCCGGGTTCGC
>JAKFCR010000244.1:0-3091 GCA_036676545.1 Aeromicrobium sp.
CTCCGCGCGCTAGGGCTTGGGGATGAACTCCGAGAGGAGCTCCTTCTCCTGATCCTCGAGCTTGCGTGACGCCTGCGTCACCATGTCGAAGCCGACGAGCACCGATCGCGCATGCGCGTAAAGGTGATCACCCTCGGCGATCTCGGCCTCAATGTGAATCGACGAGTCGCCGATGCGGCTGATCCACGAGGTGACCGGGTACCGCTCACGGCGCCACGGCATCGGCTCACCGAACGTCACGTCGACGTGACCGACGACGAAGCGACTGGCGCCAGACCCGTCACGGCGTATCGACGTGAACAGCACGATGCGCGCTTCTTGGAAGAATTCGAATGCCTTGGTCAGCGAAGCGAAACCTGACGCATCGACGTCGCTGTGACGAAGGCGAAGCGGGAACGGCTCGAACGTTGCCTTGCCTCGCTTCACCTCGACGGGAGGACCGAACACGGTGGTGATTCGCGCATACACGGTGTCCGCGTCGCCGCTGATGATCTCCTGCACGAGCTCGTCGCCCTCGCGAGCCGAGGCGACCCGTACCGGTTGCCTGCTCAGCAGCAGTGGCCGCAGGAAGTCGACTGCCATCCGCTGAACGCGCTCATCGGCGCCCACGACTCCGTCGTCGATGAGGATCGCGCGGCTCTCGGCGGCGTAGTCGAGGTAGACGACGTTGTTGACGTGGTTGAGCGAATCGAGGTCCGCCCAGCGCATGGGTAGTTCGAAGGTGTGAAAGATCGCCACCCGCAGATGATGGCAGACGTACGGCTAGGCGCTGGCGGTCTCGTCGATCTCGATCAGCGGGTCGCCCTCTTGGACGATCTGTCCGACCTCGACGAGGATCTTGCTCACGAAGCCTGACGCCTCGGCGTAGACCGGGATCTCCATCTTCATGGTCTCGAGGATCGCGAGCACGTCACCGGCTCCAACCTGATCGCCTTCGCGCGCGATGATCTTCCATACGTTGCCGACGATCTCGGCTCGTGCAGCAAACATCAGGCAGTGCCGGCGGTGAGCATGCGCAGCGCTGCGGTCATACGTTCGCGGGTCTCCTCGGGATGAATCACGTCATCGACGATACCGGCCTCGGCGGCCAAATAGGGGCGAGCAACTTCCTCGCGATAGACCGCAGCCAGCTCGTCGCGCAGGACGGTCGGCTCCTCAGCCTCCTTGAGTGCACGACGGTGCAGCAGTGCCACAGCGCCACCAGGACCCATGACAGCGATCTCGGACTGGGCCCAGGCCCAGTTGACGTCAGCGCCGAGTGATGCAGCGCCCATCGCGATGTACGCGCCGCCGTACGCCTTGCGGACGACGACGGTGAGCTTGGGCGACTTCGTGTCGACGTACGCCTTGAGGAGCTTGGCACCATGCGTGATGATGCCGCGACCCTCTTCGACCGTGCCGGGGATGAAGCCGGGAACGTCGACGAATGTGATGACGGGAAGGTCGAACCGACCGCAGAAGTCCACGAACCGGGCGGCCTTGACGGCTGCCTTGGAGTCGAGGATGCCGCCTCGCGCATTCGGCTGGTTGGCGAGCACGCCGACCGCATGGCCGTCGAGGCGGGCGAAGAGCGTGAGGATGCTCGGTGCGTGCGTCGGCATGAGCTCAAGGCGCGCGCCGTTGTCGAGCACACCGTCAAGGACGGCGTTCATGTCGAATACGACGCTGGACTTCTCCGGAACGATGCCCGGCAGCCGATCGACAGCACCGGGGTTGGCGGGCACCGGGCTGTGACGCTTCTGCGCACCGCCCTTGTGCGTGGGGAGGAAGGACAGCAGCAGGCGGGTCGCATGGAACGCCTCTTCTTCGCTGTCGACCTCGAGGTGGGCAACGCCGCTGACGCGGGTGTGAAGGTCGGACCCACCGATGTCCTCAGCCGTGGCGTCCTCGCCGGTGGCGGCCTTGACGATGTCCGGGCCGGTCAGGAACATCTGTCCCTGCTCCTTGACCATGATCGTCCAGTCGGTCAGTGCGGGCGAGTATGCGGCTGCACCGGCGCACGGTCCGAGGATCAACGAGATCTGCGGGATGCGGCTCTGCGCCTCGATGTTGAGCGCAAAGATGCCGCCACAACCGTGCAGCGCGAAGATGCCGTCGTGGATGCGAGCTCCACCCGAGTCGTTGATGTAGACGATCGGGTAGCCCTTGTCGATGGCGAAGCGCTGGGCCTTTTGGATGCTCTCGGCCATGACAGCGCCAATCGCGCCTGAGGCCACCGCCGCGTCGTGCGAGACGACGACGAGCGGGTGACCATCGGTCGTACCCCAGCCGGCAATGACGCCGCTGCCCTGACCAGCGCCGGCAGAGCGCAACGGTGTCATCGACACGAAGGAACCCTCGTCGACGAGCATCTCGGCACGCTGAAGTGCCGTGTAGACGCGCTTGCCCTTGGGCTCGACGTGGGCGAACCGATCGGCGCGACGCTGCGTAAGCATCGAGCGATGGCTCGCCTCGTCAACCTGTGCGTCAGGCGCTGAGAGCACCGAAGGTGTTTCACGTTGCGACACGACGACTCCTAAAACATGAGGTTTTCCTCAACTATACACAAACATGAGGAAAACCTCACTTTCCGCGCGGCGTGTTTTTGGGTGATCTGGCTCTCGCGTGCGGGGTGTGTCTGCGATACGGTTCTGAGGAACTTGCTAAGCAAGCGCTTAGGACACCCTCGAAGGAGCAGAACAGTGAGTGAAGCCCGTACCGCGATCGTCACCGGTGGAGCCCGAGGAATCGGCGCCGGAGTGGCTCAGCGACTTTCGGCCGACGGGTTCAAGGTGGCCGTCGTCGACCTCGATGAAGGTTCCTGCGCCGGCACCGCCGACGCCATCACCGCCGCCGGCGGCTCGGCACTCGCCGTTGGTGCCAATGTTGGCGACGAGGAGCAGGTCGCAGCCGCGTTCAAGCGCATCGAGGCCGAGCTTGGCGCCCCAACCGTCCTGATCAACAACGCCGGTGTCATCCGCGACAACATGCTCTTCAAGATGACGACGGACGACTGGGACACCGTCATGAACGTGCACCTTCGCGGTGCCTTCCTGATGTCCAAGGGTGCTCAGAAGTACATGACCGAGGCCAAGTGGGGCCGCATCGTCAA
>JAKFCR010000245.1:0-2308 GCA_036676545.1 Aeromicrobium sp.
TCAACGCCGATGGCAGCTACACCTATGTCCTGAACAATGCGGCGCAGCCGGTGCAGGGCCTGTCGGCGGGCCAGACGCTCACCGAAACGGTGACCTACACCATCACCGACGGCGACGGCGACACCGCGACCGCGACGCTGACGATCACGATCAACGGCACCGACGACGGCGTCACCATCGACGGCCTCGACGGCGCCGGCGCGGAGTTACTCTTCGACGAAGACGATCTTCCCGTACGCGCCGGCGAGCCTGCCGGTTCGGATTCGGCTAAAGAACCCGTCACCGATGGTGGCAGCTTCTCGGTATCAACCCCCGACGGCATGGGCGCGGTCGTGCTCAACAGCTTCAATGGCGCGCCAATCGGACCGCTTACCCTGGTTACCGCCGACGGCACGTTCACGCCGCAGTCGGTCGCCACCGCCTATGGCACGCTGAGCATCACCGGCTTCACACCTTTGGTCGGCGCCGACGGCTCGGTCATCGGTGGCAGCTTCACCTATAGCTATACGCTGGCCGACAACAGCACCGATCATGGCCTCGCGGGCGAAGACAGCCTTACCGACAGCATCGGCGTCACGGTCACCGACAGCGATGGCAGCAGCGCCAGCGCCAATATCGATATCCGTGTCACCGACGACGTCCCGACCGCGGCCGACGATTTCCAGGCGCAGCCGGTCGAGAACCAGCCTGTCACCATCGATGTGCTGGCCAACGACACGCAGGGCGCCGATGGCGTGCAGCCGGCGAAGGTGCTGCTGGTTGACGGATCGCTGACCGGCGCGGGAACATTGATCAACAATGGCGACGGCACGTTCACCTATACCCAGGCGCCCGGTGAAATCGGCGAGGTCAGCTTCCAGTACCAGATCACCGACGGCGACGGCGACACGTCGATCGCCACGGCGACGATCATGCTGGTGGCCGATTCCACGCCACAGTTCCGCAACGTCGATGACACCACCGTCGATGAGGACGGCCTGCCCGGCGCCAATATCGACAACGGCCTGCCCGGCGAAGTATCTTCGACCGGCAGTGCCACGGCGACCGGAACGATCGTGATCGATTTTGGCGGCGACGTCCCCGCGTCGCTGACGGGATCGCTGGTCCTCAACGACAGCGCAGCACTTGATACCCAGCTGACCGTCGATGGCATCGCGGTGACTTTTGCCAAAGATGGGGCCGACCTCGTCGGCTCGGCCGGCGGCGTTGAAGTCATCCGCATCACGCTGACGACCGCAACCGCCGGACCTGGTGCAACCGAAGTGACCTTTGGCTATTCGGTGACGCTGTCCGTGTCGATCGACCAGCTCGTCCCTGGCAGCGAGGATAGCGACATCCTGACTGCAATCGGCTTTACCGTCACCGACAACGACGGCTCGACCGCTTCGGGCTCGTTCGGCATCACGATCGTCGACGATATTCCGACGCTAAGCGTTTCCGACACGCCCACAAACGCAACCGAGGGCGGTCCGGCGGTGGCTGGAAGCTGGTCGCTCGACGCTGGCGCCGACGGGGTCGATAGCATCACCGTGACATTCGGCGCGGGCAACGCGACGCTTCAGCTCACTGCGGGCAGTTCGGTCACTATCGTACAGCCGACGGGGACATTGACCGTCAATGCCGACGGCACTTTCACGTTCCTCGCCACGGGCGATCAGAACAACGGCTTGAACCCCGCCGCAACCTTCACCCTGTCGACCGTGGATCGCGACGGCGATCCGACCTCGGACACGCTCACTATCGCTATTGACGACGGAGCGAACCCGGTGGGCGGCGATACGCTGATGCTGACCGTCAACGAGGCCGCTATCGATGGCATCGGCCGTACGCCGGCAAGCAACGCCGAAATCGCCAGTGGGACGCTCAATTTCACGGCGGGTTCCGACACATTGTCCGGCTTCGTGTTCGACGGTGTCGCCGGCCTCGTTGCCAATCTCGACGGCGTCGGCACCGACATTTTCTGGACGCTGTCGCCCGACGGCAAGACCATCGTCGGCTCGTTGACCAACGGCGGCCCTGCCGCGATCACGATCAGCCTGACCGCACCGGCGTCGGTGGCGCCGGGCGTTACCTCGGCGGCAACCGTGACCGTTACCCTTGCCGATAATCTGCCGCACGCGCTCGCCATGGCGGCGCAAACGCAAGCGTTGGGCACCGTGACGGTGCGCGCGACCGATACGGACGGCGATGTCGCAACGGGCGTGGTCACGATCGAGGTGATCGACGACATTCCAACGGCGACGGCGGAGCCGGGCCAGACGCTTGCGGAAGGGACGATGGTCAGCGGGGTGTTCGACTTTGTTCCGGG
>JAKFCR010000246.1:0-10627 GCA_036676545.1 Aeromicrobium sp.
GTGGAATACTCGACCCGTGGAGACCTCGGACCTCGTGCTGTTGCGCAAGGCACGCGACCGGATGGATCGCGAGTACGCGCGGCCGCTCGATGTCACGGCGTTGGCACGCACAGCGCTGATGTCCCCGGGCCACTTCTCACGGAGCTTCCGTGACGCATTCGGCGAGACGCCGTACGGCTATCTGATGACTCGACGTATCGAGCGAGCGATGGCGTTGCTGCGTCGCGGTGACCTCTCGGTCACCGAGGTCTGCTTCGAGGTCGGCTGTTCGTCGCTGGGCTCGTTCAGCGCCAAGTTCTCCGAGCTGGTCGGCGAGAGCCCAAGCGCCTATCGGGCCCGCCCGCACGACCAGAACGCCACGCTTCCCTGCATCGAGAAGATCTACACCAGACCGATCAGGAATGGAGAAGCGCGAACCATCGGATGAGCCCTAGCGTGAGGGCCATGGATATCAAGATCTCAACCAGCTACCTCAACGTCGATGATCCCGATGCTGCGCTCGTGTTCTACCGCGATGTGCTCGGGTACGACGTTCGCAACGATGTCGGCCAGGGCGAAATGCGCTGGATCACCGTCGGTCCGGCTTCGCAGCCGGATGTCTCCGTCGTGCTTGGACCGGCGGCACCCGAAGCTCCTCCCGCCGAGCGCAAGCTGCTCGCCGACATGATGGCCAAGGGCATGATCGGCCTCATGCAGTTCACGACGGACGACCTGGACGCGACGTTCGAGAAGCTCCAGGCATCAGGTGCCGACGTAGTGCAGGAACCCATCGATCAGCCGTGGGGTGTGCGCGACTGTGCCGTACGCGACCCTGCAGGCAACATGCTCCGCTTCAACCAGGTCTGACCCGTGTGCTCGCCCGCCATGTGGGCCGCGCGATCAGAGCAGGTTCTGCGCCTCCGACAGGACGCTGCGCAGGATCTGCTCGATCTCGTCGAAGTGGGACTGGTCGGCGATCAGGGGCGGCGACAGCTGGATGACCGGGTCGCCGCGATCGTCGGCCCGGCAGTAGAGGCCGCCGTCGAACAACGCCTTTGAGAGGAAGCCACGGAGGAGCTTCTCTGACTCAGCGTCGTCGAAGCTTTCCTTCGTGGCCTTGTCCTTGACGAGCTCGATGCCGTAGAAGAAGCCATCACCGCGGATGTCGCCGACGATGTCGAGGTCGAGGAGCTTCTCCAGGGTGCCGCGGAACGCGCCCTCGGAGTCGCGCACGTGCTCGTTGAGCTTCTCGCGCTCGAAGATGTCGAGGTTCGCCATCGCGACCGCGGTCGAGACCGGGTGGCCGCCGAAGGTGTAGCCGTGGAGGAAGCTCGTGTTGCCCTCAAGGAACGGCTCCATGATCCGGTCGGAGGCGATCATCGCGCCGAGCGGCGAGTAGCCGGACGTCAGACCCTTGGCGCAGGTGATCATGTCGGGGACATAGCCATAGCGGTTGGCGCCGAACATGTCGCCGAGGCGACCGAACGCGCAGATGACCTCGTCCGACACGAGAAGCACGTCGTGGCGGTCGCAGATCTCGCGTACGCGCTGGAAGTAGCCGGGCGGGGGAGGGAAGCAGCCGCCAGCGTTCTGGACCGGCTCGAGGAACACGGCGCACACCGTGTCGGGACCCTCGGCGATGATCGCGTTCTCGATCTCGTCGGCGGCCCACTGCCCGAAGGCTTTCTCGTCCATCGTCTGATCCGGAGCGCGGTAGTAGTTGGTGTTGGCGACGTGCACCGTCGTCGGCACCAGCGGCTCGTACGGCTCCTTGAGGCCCGGGATGCCAGTGATCGAGAGGGCGCCGTGCGTGGTGCCGTGATAGGCGATCTGGCGGCTGATGACCTTGGTCTTGTTGGGCTTGCCGGTCAGCTTGAAGTACTGCTTGGCGGCCTTCCAGGCGGTCTCGACTGCTTCGCCGCCGCCTGTCGTGAAGAACACGCGGTTGAGGTCGGCTGGCGCGTAGCCTGCGATCCGTTCGGCCAGCTCGATGGCGTTGGGGTGCGCGAACGTCCAGATTGGGAAGAACGCCAATTCCTTGGCCTGCTTGGCGGCCGCCTCAGCGAGCTCTTCTAGGCCATGGCCCGCCTGTACGACGAAGAGACCAGCCAGTCCGTCGAGGTAGCGCTTGCCCCGGGCATCCCAGATGTACATGCCATCACCCTTGGTGATGATCGGGATGTCGTGGTCGGCGTACGAGCCGTGGCGCGAGAAGTGCATCCACAGGTGGCGCTTGCCGGCCTTCTGGAGTCGGGCGAATTCCTCGTCGGAGTAGGTCATTCAGCCATGATCGCAATAGGTCGGGGCCAATGACAAGGGATTTCGTCGTTCAATGCGTGATTTGCCACGAATTCCGTTGCAAGGTCCTTGACGCATGGAGTTGGATGAAGCCATGAATCACTTCGACACCATCGTGGTCGGGGCGGGAGTTGCCGGTCTGACGGCAGCCCGACTCCTTGCGCGCTCCGGCAGACGAGTCGTCGTGCTTGAGGCTCGTGACCGGGTCGGCGGCCGGGTCTGGACCGACCGCTCGGATCGGCACGTGATGGATCGTGGCGCGTCGTGGATCCATGGAATCGATGACAGCCCGGTCGCAGCAGCAGCAGCGGCATTCGGCATACCCATGAGCGAGTACACCGTCGGCAGCTACCAGCCAGACGGGCGTCCGATCGCCTACTACGGTCCGGGAGCGGAGCGACTTTCAGACGCCGACGCGAGGCGCTTCGCAGATGACATCCACGCCGTCGACGCTGCGTTGGTGGGCCTGATCGCCTCGTCGCAACCCGATGCCTCCTACTCCGGGGTGACCGAGTCTGCTCTCGCCTCGCTGGGCTGGGAGGGCGAGCGAGCCGATCGGGTGCGCGAGTTCCTCAGTCATCGAACGGAGGAGCAGCTCGGTGCATGGATCGGGGACCTCGCCGCGCACGGGCTCGACAACGACGAGATCGACGGCGATGAGGTGGTCTTCCCAGACGGCTATGGCCGGCTGCCCGAGCATCTGGCGCGCGGGCTCGACATACGTCTTGAGCACGCCGTCTCGCAGGTGAGATGGTCGGCCGACGATGTGACAGTGACGGTGGACGGAGGCACGTTCTCGGCGGACTCGGCCATCGTTACGGTGCCAGTCGGCGTGCTGCAGAGTGGCGACTTCGTGATCGAGCCGCCGCTGCCCGAGCCCAATGCGAGCGCGTTGGGCCGACTGGAGATGAACGCCTTCGAGAAGGTCTTCCTTCGCTTCGAGACGAAGTTCTGGGACGACGATGTCTACGCGATCCGTCAGCTGGGGCCCGAGGGGGAGTGGTGGCATTCCTTCTACGACCTCACGGCCGTGGACGGAACGCCGACGCTGCTCACCTTCGCGGCCGGACCTGCGGCGAAGGCAATCCGGGCGTGGGACGAGGCGCAGGTCGCCGAGTCCGTTCTCGCCCAGCTGGGGCGGCTCTACGGCGACCGTGTCGAGACGCCGTCCGAGGTGCACGTCACCGCCTGGCGGGACGATCCATTTGCTCGCGGCTCATTCGCGTACATGAGGCTCGGCGCGACAACGGACGACCACGACAACCTCGCAACCCCCGTCGGTGGCGTTCTGCACATCGCTGGCGAGGCCACCTGGACCGATGACCCAGCCACGGTGCCGGCTGCGATGTGCTCAGGTCATCGGGCCGCGGTCAATGTCCTGGGTCGGGATATCCCCATCGAGGAAGCTTGGGCCAGCCCCGACCTCAGTCCAGCTTGATGGCCTGCAGCGTGTAGGTGTGGGGGAGCCGCTCGGGTCGATCCTTGAGCCGCCACTCGCCGCCCGGCAACAGTTCCATCTGGTCGTCGATGGCCTCCCACGGCACGCTGTCGTGCTCGACTAGCCCGATGATCGTCAGCCCCGCTTCCAGCAGGGCCGTGATGATCTCGCCCATGCCGTGGTTCCACTCGTGCGTCACGGTGTGCGCGAACTCGGTGGTGGTCTCGACATAGGTGCCGGGCTCGTCCCAGACCGTCGGCTCCTCCTGCTCGAAGTAGGGGTGCTCGATCGCGAGCAGCCCGTCCGGGCGATCTCCGAGGGACCAGAGCACGGGATGCCCTTCGCGAATGAACAGTCGACCGCCGGGCGAGAGGAGGGTCGCGACGACGGCGGCCCAGCGCTTGATGTCAGGGAGCCAGCCGATCGCGCCGATGCCGGTGAACACCAGATCGAACGAATGGGCCGGCAGGACGTTGGTCGCCTCGTAGAGTTCGGCCTCGACGAACTCGACGTCATGACCGAGCAGCTCGTTGAGTCGCCGTGCCTCGGCGATCGCGGCCGGGCTGAAGTCGAGTCCCGTCATCTGCGCACCCAGGCGGGCGAGCGAGATCGTGTCGGTGCCGATGTGGCACTGCAGATGCACCCCGCGCAGCCCTTCGACGGAGCCAAGCAGCGGCAGGTCGAAGCGGACCACGTCGGACACGTACTCCGGGTCCGCGCGGAACTTGTCCACGGCATAGCCGGGGGAGTCGACATGAGCTGGCGCGCGCTCGTCCCAGTTGGCACGATTTATGTCGCGATAGTCGTCTGCCATGCGCAGAAATGTAGCGGCTGTCAGAGCATTCCGGCGTCATGCATGCAGATCGCCACTTGTACGCGGTTGGTCACATCGAGCTTGGTGAAGATGTGCGAGATGTGCGCCTTCACCGTCGCAATGCTCATGTGCAGGTCGGCGGCAATTTCGGCGTTCGACGATCCTTGGCCTACGGCGATGGCGACCTCGCGCTCGCGGGCAGTCAGGCTGCGGGCTTGAGCCAGTGCTTCGTCGCTGCGTTCGTCGGGCGCAGCCTCCGTGACCTGACGAATGAGCTGCGCTGTGATCGTCGGCGACAGCATCGGCTCGCCACCGACGACTTTGCCGATGGCCGCGACGATGTCCGCTGGCGGTGTGTCCTTGAGCAGGAAGCCGTGGGCGCCGGCGGCCAGTGCTCGTACGACGTACTCGTCGGCGTCGAAGGTCGTCAGCACGATGACCTTGGGAGCTTCGGGAAGGTCGAGCAGGGCCTTGGTCGCGGCGATGCCGTCCATGACGGGCATGCGGATGTCCATCAGCACGAGGTCGACGCCGCCGGCCCGGACGATCTTCACGGCTTCGGCACCGTTGACCGCCTCGCCGACGATGGTGATGTCAGGAGATCCGCCGAGGATCAACGACAACCCAGCACGAACCAGCGGATCGTCGTCCGTGAGCAGCACCCGAGTCGTCATGCCGGCCACGGTATCCACGCGCTGAGGACGAACTCGTGCTCGGGCGTGACGCGATGGGTCATCAGGCCGCCAGCCAGCGCTGTGCGCTCTGCCAGGCCGATCAGACCCAGCCCAGACTCGGGCTTGATGGCGGACCGCGATCCGATGGGAAGCGGGTTGCGTACCTCGGCCGTGAGACCGTCGCCCGGCTTGCCGGCCAGGATCACGTTGACCAGCGTGTTGGGCGCGTGCTTGCGGGCATTGGTGAGGCCCTCCTGGATCACGCGGTAGACCGTACGACCGAGCGTCTCCGGTATGCCGTCGAGCTCGATGAGCCGGGACTCAACGTGCATGCCGGCGCTTTGGGCCTCGTCGAGCAGAGCCGGCAGATCACACGCAGACGGTTGTGGCAGCTCAGGTGCGGAGTCGCCCGGGCCCTCGCGCAGGAGCCCGAGCACCTCGCGCAGCTCGACCATGGCCTGGTGGGAGTTCTCCTGGATCACCTCGGCGGTAGCTCGCATCTGGTCAGCGTCGAGGTCCGTGCGGTACGTCAGCGCGCCTGCGTGCAGCGTCACCAAGGAGATGCGGTGGGCGAGGACGTCGTGCATCTCGCGGGCGATCTGAGCACGCTCGGCCGTACGCGCCTGCTCGACCCTGGCCGCCTGGGCTGTCTCCGAGACGTTGGCCCGCTCGCGCAGCGTGGCGAGCAGTTCGCGCCGCGAGCCGATGTACATGCCCCAGCCGACCGTCACGGCGACTATCGCGACTATGAACGGGATCGTGAAGGCGAACGGGTCGTTCCCGACGGGGTTGAAAGCCTCCAGGATGATGCCGCCCGTCAGGGACATTAGTCCGATTGGGATGATCTCGCGCCAGCGCCGCCGGGTCGCCATCGAGACCAGTGCCAAGGTCGCTGGGCCGGCGGACGTCCAGGACGCGAACGACAGAGCGTTGACGACCAGCGCAATCTGTACGGGGAACGCCCGACGCCAGGCGACGAGGACGTAGCCGAGCAGGCCGAGCCCCAGATCTGTCCAGAACCACCATCGATGGTTGTCCCACTGCCAATCCACGACCTCGAACCAAGCGAGTCCAGAGATCGTCAGCATGAGCGCATAACGCCAGACATGGCTCCACCAGTTGAGTTTCGGCTGGTAGTCGGCGGCTTTCACCCCCCAAGGCTAGGGCGAGCGCCCAGAAAGCGCGTCGCCCGACCGGCTCGACGACCTCATACTTTCGGCTAGCAAGTGCCGCCCTCCGACCGATGCAGATGCCTCGCACGCTCAGGCAGACTGATCGACATGATCACAGTTGAGAACCTCTCAAAGACGTACGGCGGCTTCAAAGCCGTCGACAACGTCTCATTCGAAGCCCGACCGGGCTCCGTGACCGGCTTCCTGGGGCCCAACGGCGCCGGCAAGACCACGACCATGCGCATCATCGCTGGTCTGACCCCCGCATCGTCCGGAAGCACCACCATCTCTGGTGTGCACTACCGCGACATCCCGAACCCGGGCACCCAGATGGGCGTCTTGCTTGACGCATCCGCGCAGCACGCCGGACGCACGGGTCGCGAGATCCTCGCGATCAGCGCGGCGACCATGGCTCTGCCTTCGTCACGCATCGACGAGATGCTGGAGCTGGTCAGCCTCACACCAGAGGAGTCCAAGCGCCGGGTCAAGAACTACTCGCTCGGCATGCGCCAGCGTCTCGGCATTGCCAACGCATTGCTTGGCGATCCCAAGATCCTGATGCTCGATGAGCCGGCCAACGGT
Organism: Aeromicrobium sp.; assembly: GCA_036676545.1. GTDB lineage: Bacteria > Actinomycetota > Actinomycetes > Propionibacteriales > Nocardioidaceae > Aeromicrobium. The sequence goes on from JAKFCR010000246.1 coordinate 6,958, forward strand.
CTCGACCCGGCAGGCATCCACTGGATGCGTAGCCTGCTGCGCGAGTACGCCAACCGCGGCGGCACTGTTCTCCTCTCGTCTCACCTGCTGCACGAGATCGAGGTCATCGCTGACGAGATCATCGTCATCGGCCGCGGCCAGATCGTCGCCCAGGGCACCAAGGCGGAGCTCCTCCAGACCGCCGGAACGTTCGTAAAGGCGTCCGACACGTCGGCACTCGCCAACGCGTTGACCAAGGCCGGGCTCACGGCGTCACCCTCGGGTGACGGGGGCCTGCGTACCGAAGCTGCTCCGGAAGAGGTCGGCAAGGCCGCTGCGGCAGCTGGCGTTGCGCTTGTCGAGCTCCGTCCAGCCGAGGGTGCCGGACTCGAGGAGATGTTCCTTGAGCTGACCGGTGACACACAGCGCGAAACCCAGCCCATCGAAGGAGCCACCGTATGAGCACCGCAACCGTCGAGAAGATCGACACGACCAAGCCGGGCGTCCCGCTCGGCCGTCTGGTGAAGGTTGAGCTCCGCAAGATGTTCGACACGCGCTCGGGCTTCTGGCTCATGATGAGCATCGGCATCCTGGCCGCACTGGCGACGATCGCAGTGATCGCCTTCGCACCGGACGACATCATTTCGTACGAATCCTTCGGTACCGCTGTGGGCGTTCCGATGGCCATCCTTCTGCCCGTCATTGCGATCCTGTCGGTGACCGGCGAGTGGAGTCAGCGCACGGGGCTCATCACGTTCACCCTCGTGCCGCACCGCGGTCAGGTGATCTGGGCCAAGCTCATCGCCTCGGTCCTGGTAGGTGTCGTGTCGATGTTCATCGCCTTCGCGATCGGAGCCGTGGGCAATGTGGTCGGCGCGGCGATCAACGGCGTCGACGCTGATTGGGACGTCAGCTTCAGGCAGATGATCGTCATCATCTTCGCCAATGTCCTCGGATTGCTCGTCGGCTTCATGCTTGGTGTTCTCATCCGCAACACACCGGGCGCGATCGTGGGCTACTTCGTCTACTCGTTCGTCCTGCCGGGCATCTTCGGAGCCCTCGCGGCATTCGTCGAGTGGTTCCGGGACCTGCAGCCATGGGTCGACTTCGGTTATGCCCAGACACCGCTGTTCGACGGTGCCAGCCCGACCGCAGAGCAATGGGCCCAGCTCGGAGTCTCGAGCCTTCCGTGGCTCGTCATCCCACTTGCATTCGGAATCTGGTCAGTCCTCAGGTCCGAGGTCAAGTAACGAACTCCCGGGGCGGGGGGACAGGGCAGTAGGACTACCGCCTGCCTCGTCCCGGGGCTAGACGCGATGGCGGCACCCTCGGGGGTGTCGCCATCGCTTTGCCCGGGCGAATAGGCCGAAGGTCCGTCCGTGCGAGAGAATGGCGACATGCGCAAGCGTGTCGCCATTCTCGGTTCGACGGGCTCGATCGGCACGCAGGCCCTCGAGCTGATTGCCGCCAACCCCGAACGCTTCGAGGTCGTCGCCCTCGCGGCTGGCGGTGGCAACCCGGCTCTGCTCGCGCGACAGGCGATCGAGTTCCATGTTCCGCTCGTTGCCGTGGCCAAGGCAAGCGCCGCCGAGGACGTACAGCTCGCTCTGTACGCCGAGGCCCAGAAGCACGGGTACGAGAACGGCGACCACCGGGTGCCGCGACTCCTTGCCGGCCCCGAGGCCGCGAGTGAAGTGGCGCGCGTCGACTGCGATGTCGTGTTAAACGGTATGACCGGATCCGTCGGCCTGCTCCCGACCCTTGCCGCGCTCGAGGCGGGGACGACCCTTGCATTGGCCAACAAGGAATCGCTGATCATCGGCGGGGAGCTCGTGACCGGAGCGGCCAAGCCCGGTCAGCTGGTCCCGGTTGATTCCGAGCACTCGGCGCTGGCGCAGGCGATGCGCGGCGAACGCCGTGAGGACGTACAACGCTTGATCGTCACCGCCAGCGGTGGTCCGTTCCGTGGTCGCACCCGTGCGGACCTCTCCAACGTCACCCCCGAGCAGGCCATGGCTCACCCCACCTGGGACATGGGTCCGGTCATCACGATCAACTCGGCAACGTTGGTCAACAAGGGCCTTGAGGTGATCGAGGCCAACCTGTTGTTCGACATCGGCTATGACCGCATCGACGTCGTCGTGCATCCGTCGTCGATCGTGCACTCGATGGTTGAGTTCACCGATGGTTCGACGATGGTGCAAGCCTCACCACCTGACATGAAGCTGCCGATCGCACTCGGTCTCAACTGGCCTGATCGCGTACCCGGGTCAGCGGCCGCATGCGACTGGGCGAGCCCCGCGACGTGGGAGTTCTTCCCGCTCGACAACGAGGCATTCCCAGCGGTGACCCTGGCGCGCAAGGCGGGGGAGTTCGGTCGTACCGGCCCCGCGGTCTTCAACGCCGCCAACGAGGTATGCGTCGACGCTTTCGTCGCGGGGCATTTGGACTTCCTCGGCATTGTTGACACGGTGGGCGCGGTCCTCGACGAGCATCTCGGCGATCCGGACGTCGCCCGACAGGACATGACCCTCGACGGCGTACTCGGCGCCGACGCATGGGCCCGGACCCGGGCCGCCCAACTGGTGGAGCAGCGATGAACGCCCTGATCTACACGCTCGGCGTGGTGGTCTTCGTGATCGGGGTGGTCCTCTCGATCGCGCTGCACGAGCTCGGCCACATGTATCCCGCCAAGAAGTTCGGGATCAAGGTCACACAGTTCTTCGTCGGCTTTGGCAACACGGTCTGGTCGACCAAACGTGGTGAGACGGAGTACGGCTTCAAGTCGATCCCGCTCGGCGGCTACGTGAAGCTCGTCGGCATGCTGCCGCCGGCCAAGGACGCCGATCCGCACGAGGTGCGTGAGACCAACACGGGCTTGTTCACCCAGCTCGTTTCAGATGCTCGCAACGCCGAATACGAGCACGTTGACGACAAGGATCTTGACCGGCTGTTCTATCGCAAGCCGTGGTGGCAGAAGCTGATCGTGATGGCGGGCGGCCCGACGGTCAACATCATCATTGCGATCTTCCTGTTCTGCGTCGTCTTCATGGGCTTTGGCGCACTCAAGCCAACGACCACTGTCGCCAGTGTCTCCGACTGCGCGATCAGCGCGGCGGAGGAAGGCCGTGCCTGCACGGACGAGGACCCCGTGGCGCCGGCACGTCAGGCGGGTCTGGAGCCCGGCGATCGCATCATTTCGTTCAACGGCACCAAGATCGACGAGTGGGAGCAGCTCACCGCGCTGATCCGCGCCAACGGCAGCAACGAGGCAACGATCGAGTACGAGCGTGGCGGCACCACCAAATCGGTCACCGTCGACACCTCCGTCACACCGCGCCTCGACGTCGACGACCCGACCAAGACCGTCAACGTCGGATTCCTCGGCGTCGGCCCGACCGAGTCGATGCAGCGCCAGGGCCCCTTCTATGTTGCCGATGTGATGGGGACGTACGTCAGCGAGACAGCGTCGGCGATCGTGCACCTACCGGAGCGCATGGTGGGCGTCGTCAAGGCGGCGTTTGGCGGCGAGCGTGAAGCCGACGGCCCGATCAGCGTCGTTGGAGCGAGCCGTGTTGCAGGCGAGCTGGTCACGGTCGACGATCCGTCCTGGGCCGAACGAGCGCAGCGAGTGCTCGTGCTGCTCGCTGGCCTCAACCTGTTCCTTGCGATGTTCAACTTCATCCCGCTG
>JAKFCR010000247.1:0-1701 GCA_036676545.1 Aeromicrobium sp.
GACGAAACGGCGCCGAATCTTCGGCGCCGTTGCTGTCTTGCTCCCCCGATTGGACTCGAACCAATAACCTGCCGATTAACAGTCGGCTGCTCTGCCAATTGAGCTACAGGGGATCGGCCCCACGGTGTGGAGCACGGTGCACAACCTTAGCAAGTCCCACGCGCAGATGCCGCATCGCCTTCGCCTCCCGCTGCCGGACTTGCGCGACGGTCAGGTCGCAGGTGTGCGCGACTTCACTGAGCGTCATCGGAGCAGCATCCGGAGCACCCAATCCGTAACGCAGGCGTACGACTTCGGCGAGCTCGTCCGGAAGTCCCAGAAGGAGTTCGTGACCATCGCTGACAGAGTCCTCGGCGAACAATTCGTCGCTTGCATTGAGAGGGTCGTCGCGGCGCGCCTGCTTCATGGCCGAGCCGATCCAGTGCCATGCGTACGTCGCCAAGCGGGTGCCGTAGTCGGGATCGAAGCGGTCGACAGCTCGGATCAGGCCAAGAGCGCCGGACTGCACGGCGTCGCGCATCTCGTCGCCCCTGAATCCGTGCAGCATCGCGCGGAGCGCCACAGCCCGCATTCCTGCGGTGATGAGCGCGTCCCGAGCAGCGGGATCGCCAGACCGCGCTCTGCGCGCGAGCGACTGCTCGTCCGCGGCTCCGAGCTGAGGTTGGGCAAGCAGGCTCTTGATGAAGGCGTCCATGACGCCAGCCTCTGCCGTACGCAGCAGGAGCCGGCCGGACTGCGTACGGGCTGTGGACGTCGCAGCGCGAGCTAGAGGGTGGGGATGCCGATCGAGCGGTCACGCAGCGCGCGATGCTGCTGCTCCAATGCGATCAGCTCACCGAACATGCGGTTGTAGGCGTCGGCCTCATCGATCGGGTTGGTGCGCTGCAGCTTGGACTTGATGTCGTTGAGGCGCCGAGCCGTGGTGAGCAGCTGGAGCCGCAAGATGACCGACTCCACAACGGCGCTGGTGTTGCTCTCCCCCGCACGCATGGGCTCGACCGCGGCAACCGCGAGTACGCGCTTGAGCTCCTCGCTGGCCACCGAGTCGGACAGCTTGGGCAGCCAGTTGGAGTCAGGGGCATCAGGCCACGGCATGGCCTGGATGAAGCCCCAAAGCTCCTGCGAGATCGGGTGCGTGAAGTCGTTCGCGTCGAGGTCCTCCGCAAGCTCCTTGGCAAGGTGCGGGTGCTGGACGATCGCCTTGAGCGCCTCGCGCTCGTCGAAGAACTGCGGGCCGCCGAAGCTCGACACCTCAACCGGCGGAATGTCATTCGTCGGCTGAGTCGCCGCCGGACGGGTGGTGGTCGTCGGAGCAGGCTTGGGTGCGGCGGCACGCTTGCGGTGCTCAGCGCGTACCTGCTCTATGTCGACACCCACACGACCGGAGATCTCGCGCAGCAACTCGTCGACCTTGGACTTGTCGCGGATGGCCGAAGCGAGCGAGACCGCCTCACGTACGGCGTCGACGCGTTGGTCGCCGCGGTCGAGGTCGTACTTGCTGAGCATGTTGTCGAGCACGAAGCGGTAGAGCGGGATGCGCGACGCAACGAGCTCGCGTACGGCGGCGTCACCATCGGCGAGGCGGAGGTCGCACGGATCCATACCGCGCGGCTCGACGGCTACGTAGGTCTGCGCGACGAACTGCTGGTCGCCGCTGAATGTCTTGAGGGCCGCCCGCTGACCGGCTTCGTCGCCATCGAA
>JAKFCR010000248.1:0-20127 GCA_036676545.1 Aeromicrobium sp.
AGCATCGTGCGGCTCAATGAGCAGAAGGCGCTCCAGCTGTGGGACGCGCTTCGGAAGGACTCGGTCACGGCCTACCTCAAGGCCAACCCCGACGATGTCCTGCCGGCACCCGAAGAAGTCAGGTGACTCCAGGCCCTGGCCGCCCACGGTCGCTGCTGAACCCGCCGACCGACGTCGACTGAATTCCTACTTGCACGCGGACGGCGTCACGACATCGTTGCGAGCGCTGACGATTCCCGGAGTCGTGGAGAAGACGACATCGCCCGGCTGGTTGGGCCCGGAGATCATCCCGGTTGTCACAGAGATGGTCTCGCCCGGTTTAACCTTGAGCACAACGCGCGTGACGTTGCGGCCCTTGAATGAGTCGCCATAGACCGTCTGCTTCTTGTTGTTGACCCGTACCTCGGTGAAGCCACCGCCATAGGGCGAGTAGTACTGAAGGATCAGGTTCATCGTGCCCTTGGGTGCGGACAAACCGCTTCCGGTAACCGACTCAGGAAGACTCTTCTTTGCATCTGCTGGTGCGTTCGAGGTGACTTGAGTCGTGGTCGTGAGTTCCTGGACGTCGTCATTGAGGCAACGAGTAGCCGTGACCCGCGTCGAGTAGTTGAGGTAGTAGCCCATCTTCGTCGCCGCCGCATCGCTGAAGTAGAGGCCAACGCGCGGCGTCCTACCGTCATCGCCGAGGAAAATGCCGGACAGGTCCGACGGAGCGATCAAGCGCTGTTCGTCCTTGTGAGAGGACCACACCATGATCCGATTCTCGCTCGCGCCCTTCACCAGCCCGGAGATCACAAGTCGCGACTCACCGCGACCTGACTTCACGACATTGAACACCTTCCGCGCCGCATACTCGAATGTGTCGTTCTGCCGCGTGGGGTCCGGATAGAACCGATAGATCGCGCTGAGGAGCACCTCGACGGCATTCTCCGGCGTCAGAGCCGCGCCATTCTTGAGCTTGACGGGACCCGTGCCCGCGAGGATGAAGCTCATCGCGACTGGATCGACCGAGATGACTCCGTCGACGTTCCTGTCGAGTCCCTTCTCGACCATCGCGCGCGCGATTTGTGCCGTACGAGGAAAGTCAGGAGTCAGGTTGGCATTGCGGAGGTCAGTGACCAGTGCGGACGAGAACACGTCCTTCTCGTCCCTGGTCATCGGGACGACAGGATCCTCGAAGGGACGGAGGTCCTGGATCGCGCCCTGCAGACCCATTGACAGCCTGCCCTTCTTGGCTGTGAGGAATGCGTACGAGCCGGCAATACCGCCCGTCGCCCGGATCTCCGCGTTGCTCTGGATCAACAGGAGATAGCGACGGGTCTCGTCCTTGCCCAGCATCGGAGGGAGCAAGCGCGCGGCGAGGGTCGCCGATTTGGACGCGTCGCGAGCCTCGCCAACTTTGGCTTGTATGGACGAGACGGGCCCTCGGAGCGGTACCAGGAGGGATCCGGCGTCGATGCCCCGGATCTGCTCGTTGGCCTGGGAGATCGCCTCAGAAGCGTCAGAAACCGACGGCGCGATCTCCTCGATCTCCTTGATGTCGACCTTGCCGTCATGCGGGCTGTAGGTGTTGAGGTTGATCTTCGAGGAGAGTTCTACGACGGGCGGGAGGGCCTCCCGCGCGATGGTGTCGATGGCGACCGACACGTCCTGCACCGCAGACACGTTCTTGCCGAAGAAGGGCACTTTGGCGCCCAGTTGCCACAGGACGCCGTCCGTCGAGCTCTTGGCACGATCGGCAGAGTCGGCGAGTGCCGCCATCGTCGCCTTGGCCGCTACGTCGTCGCCGGCGACAATTTGGTTCTGCAGGACCTGAGCCTGGTTGGCTGCCAGCCGCAGCGCCGAGCTGGCGCGTGCTGCCTGCCAGCCGAACAGAATCAGCATCAGCATCAGCAGACCCGCGAAGGCCCACCCAATGTGCGCACGGGTCATCTTGCGATACCACGGGCGAGGCTTCCGCGATCGATACGCCGACTGGCTCATTGCACTCCGAACGGGTTGTCGCGGGCGACCAACAAAAGAATCGTGCACGTCCCGAATATCGGGACGTGCACGATTCTACGTACCAGTCTTAGTGGCTCGACTGACGACGGCGAGCCAAGTAGGTGACGCCACCGCCAACAAGAACCAGTCCGCCGCCAAGAAGGATCAGCGAAAGGTTGGATCCACCGGTGTCGGGCAACGAGTCGCCGTCATCGCCGGAACCGAGGGGAAGCAGTGTGACCGTGGCGGATGCACTGGCCTCCTGAATCGCGGTCTGGAGGGTGCTAGCGCCGCTGGCGGTCGAGTAGAACGCCGGGGAGGTGGTCGCAACTTCGGCGGACGCAGTCTGTCCGTCCTCGTACTCGCACACAGCCGTGATCTTCGACTTGAAGATCTTCGACACAACCTTGGTGTCGTAGGAGCCAGTCTTTGAAGTGCCGTTGCCAGTCTGAACAGCGGGCTCACCCGGTGCGCGACCTTCGTTGTAGGTGATGGTCCAGTCGCACTCGACTGAGCCGGCGTCAGCCGTGTAGGTGAATACGTTGCCACCGACAAGAATGTTGTCGTCGATCGTGATCGTGATCGGGGGAGGCGGGTAGCCCGCGCTCGCCGAGCCTGCGGAGAGCAGGGTCGCTGCTCCCGCGATCACCGCGGCGGCAATCAGCCTGATCTTCATCATCCGCACTCCATAAGGTCCGAGTTTTGTTGAGTCATTGCAGTGGATAACCGCCGTGACTCCCTGCTTAGATCACGTTACGTATTGGCCAACGAACCGCTGTGCGGTTCGTTATGGGAAAACTCTAGCGTAGAAACCCGATCCTGCGGTCATCAAGGCGTGTTCCCGGTCACTATTTGATACGAAGCGGGCTCAACTGCGCTTCGAGGACTTCCCGACATCAACGCTGGTCAGAGCACCACAGCGAACGAACGCCCTCCCCACACAAGTGGAGAGGGCGCCCGTGGACTAGCAACTAACGATTCAGACGGCGACGAGCACCTCGGCGACAGTGCCCTTGGCAGCGGTCACGGCGTTGTCGACCGACACAGACTTCGGGGCAAGCGTGCGAAGAGTCCAGTCACCCGGGCCGGCGAAGAACCGGAACTGACCCGTGGCGGAGGTCGGAACCTCAGCGGTGAACTCGCCCGTACGGTCGAGCAGACGAACATACGCGTTGCCGACAGGCTGACCGTCACGCGTGACGACGCCCTGGATCACAGCTTCATTGGCGACGTCGACGCCTTCGAGGCTCGGACCGCCCTTGATTGCGCCGCACATCAGGCGACACCCGGCTCGTCGCCCAGGGCGACTGGCACGGCGCGGAGAGCGCCGTACTCGGTCCACGATCCGTCATAGTTCTTGACGTTCTCGTGACCCAGGATCTCCTTGAGCACGAACCACGTGTGCGAGCTGCGCTCACCGATGCGGCAGTAGGCGATGGTGTCCTTGGCGTCGTCGAGGCCAGCTTCGGCGTAGAGAGCCTCCAGCTCCTCGTCGCTGCGGAAGGTGCCATCGTCGTTGGCGGCCTTGCTCCACGGAACGTTGCCAGCGGTCGGGATGTGACCACCGATCTGGGCCTGCTCCTGCGGCAGGTGCGCCGGAGCGAGGAGGCGCCCGGCGTACTCGTCAGGGCTGCGGACGTCGATGAGGTTCTTGGTGCCGATGGCAGCAATGACCTCGTCGCGGAACGCGCGGATGTCAGCGTTGGGCGCCTTGGCAACGTACGTCGTCGCAGGACGCTCGGTGACCTCGGTCGTCAGCTCGCGGCTGTCGAGCTCCCACTTCTTGCGACCGCCGTCGAGCAGACGAAGGTTCTCGTGGCCGTAGTACTTGAGGTACCAGTAGGCGTAGGCGGCGAACCAGTTGTTGTTGCCGCCATAGAAGACGATGGTGTCGTCGTTGCTGACGCCCTTTGACGACAGCAGAGCGCCGAGGCGGTCGCCGTCGATGAAGTCGTGGCGGACGCCGTCCTGCAGGTCCTTGCGCCAGTCGATCTTGACTGCTCCGGCGATGTGGCCCTTGTCGTAGGCGTCAGCGTCTTCATCGACCTCGATGAGAACGACGTTGGAGTCGGAGAGGTGCTCTTCGACCCAGTCAGCGTTGACGAGCGCGGATTCGCGGCTCATACGGTTCCTCCATTGGTGTGTGATGCGTGAGTGGTACGGGACGTTGTTGAAAAGTGGATCAGGCACTGACCGGCGTGAACCGGCGCAGCAGAAGGTAGAGCTCGCAGCCCAGGCACAGGCCGAGGACCGAGTTGAGCAGTGCTGCGATGAGCGCGAACGCCGTCGCCACGAGCCCGACCGTCGTCACACCGGTCAGGAAGGCGACCAGTGCTACAGCGGTGAACGCGAAACCGACGAGCTGCGCGAAGCGCGGCGGACGGGAGTCCTCGAGCTCGGCGGGTGCGCCGATCCGTGGACGAACGACCTTCGCGAAGAAGATCGAGTAGGGCGAGCTGCCGAGTCCGATGAAAGCTGCAGTAGCGAACACAGCAACCTGGACGGCCAGCAAGATCTCGCGCGCCGGTGACGGCACGACGAGAACCACTGCGACGACAACGGCGGTGATGCCGGCGGCGACGCGCAGCCCGCGCGGGTCGACGCGAGTCGACACGGACTGTCGTGTTGCGACGGTGTCTTGGGAAGACATGTAACTGCTCCTGCGCATTCGGGGGTCACGGCCGGTGGTCCGGGGTGGTGACGGGCTGACGGAAAGAAAGGGTCAGCGCATACGACACAGCGACGAGCACATGCAGCAGTTGTCCACTGCCCTGCGTCGCGTGAGATGTGTCGTCTGGAACATGTGATCCAGAGTAGGGAGGATTTGGCCGCAATCCTCGATTCGTCCCGACATGTGGACACTCGTCCCATATCGCGAGATGCGCACGTGGGGAGTGTGGCTCAGACCACAGCGTGATTGAGCGCTGCAAGCACCTGGTCACGCCGCGGAAGGCCCGAGGCACGTCGAGTGACTCGTCCCTTGGCGTCGAGAACCAGCACTGTCGGGGTGCGCAGAATGTTGAGCTTGCGGGTCAGCTCAAGCCGTTCCTCGGCGTCGATCTCGATCGTGACGACTCCCGGGGTCTTGGCTGCGATGTCCGTCAGGAGTACGCGGGTCGCCCTGCACGGCGCGCAGAACGCGCTCGAGAACTGAACGAGCGTTGCCCGCTCGCCGAGAGGCGAACCGAGCTCGCCGACGCCGAGCCGCTCGGAGTCATCCTGCGCGCTGAACCGGCCATTCTTGATCGAGATCGCCAACCCCAATACACCCGTCAGTACGACGGCGACCACCAAGACGAGGATTCCGTTCACATTTCAACCATACGACGCAGCACCCGACGAGAGTTCCGGTCTCAGAAGCCGGGAGCGCCAATCAGCTGGCCGGCGATGTAGACGATCGGTGCAGCAAGCGCGACTGAGAGCGCACCAGGAAGGCCCCATCCGGCAGCCGGATGGGGATGACCGTCCGCCCACTGACGACCGAGCACCTGTCCAAGGATCGCGAACACGGCAGCGGTAGCTCCGAGGGTCAGACCCAGCACCCAGGTCATGGGGGTGTCGACGTTGAGCACGACAGCCACACCGGCTGTCGCACCGACCACCATCGCGATCGAGCCGCATACCCAGCGGTCAATCGGCAGGAGCCAGACCAAGAGACCCGCGCCGAGGCCTGCGGCGCCGACGGCGACAACGTCCGCGTCACCGAATGACTTCACTGCACCGATCCACGCGACTGCCAGAGTCGCGCAGACACTGAGAGCGACTGAGTACGACGCGGTCGAGACCAGCTTCGAGCGGCCATCGGTGCGAAGCATCTGGGTGGCCAGCGTGAGGAAGACTCCGACCACGATTGCCGGCAGGATCGACGCGATCATGCCGTTGTCGGCGTGGCCGAACACCTTGGCGGAGGTGCCGTCAGCGCCCTCAAGCGCACCCGGCCACATCGTCAGGGCAGTGGCAACCAGACCCGCGGCGGCAACTGGTACGAAACGTGGCACCTCGACGTCGCTGACAGGTCCGGGCGCCAGCGCAATCAGCAGCTGGACTACTACGACGACTGCCGCGACCAGCCACGGATCGGTGAAGGCTGCGAGTGTCAGCAATCCCGCGAGGGAAAGGGACAGCAGTGTTGAAGCGACGTTCGGCACCCCCGAATGATGGCAGGTGTCCGTGTGACGTCGTTCTCATGTCGTGGAAATTGTTCTGTCACATGGCCTATAGTTGAGAATGCAATGAGGCCACGGTGTTTCACCATGGCCTTTTCTTGTAGGCAAATCCAGCACACCTGGAGGTAGCGTATGGCGCACCTGCTCCTGCTGACACGCAGCAAGCAGTCCTCGGTCGAGGTCCTGCCTGCGCTCGCGCTGCTCCCCCACCACGTCAAGATCCTGCCCGCTGAGGCGAGCGCCCTGCTGGATGCGCCCCCGTGCGATGCCGTGATCGTCGACGGTCGCCAAGACCTCGCGCAGGTTCGCAGCCTTACGCGCGTGATTCGTACGACTGGCATCGAGTGCCCGCTGATCCTGATCCTGACCGAGGGCGGACTCGCCGTTGCGGCAGCCGACTGGGGCATGGACGACGTCATCCTCACCACTGCCGGACCCGCCGAGCTCGAGGCGCGACTGCGACTCGGCATCGGCCGTGCCGCCGCCGGACGCGACGGTGATACCGAGAACCACGTGATCTCTTCGAGCGGCCTGGTCGTTGACGACGCCAGCTACACCGCCAAGCTCGAGAACCGCAGCCTTGATCTGACATTCAAGGAGTTCGAGCTGCTCAAGTTCCTCGCCCAGCATCCAGGTCGGGTGTTCACCCGCCAGCAGCTGCTGCAGGAGGTTTGGGGCTACGACTACTTCGGTGGCACGCGCACGGTCGACGTCCACGTACGTCGCCTGCGCGCCAAGCTCGGCGTCGAGCACGAGACGCTGATCGGCACGGTCCGCAACGTCGGCTACCGCTTCGTGGCAATCAAGGCAGAACCCGCGCGAGACAACGAAGACGCCGAGTCCACCACGGTCTAGTCTTGGGGGTCTGATGGCCCACCTGACTGCGCACGGCCTGCTCGAGCTCGTGCTCGATGAAGGCTCCTTCGAATCGTGGGATTCCCCCATCGATCACAGCGGTCTGGATCCGCAGTACCGCCAGGAGCTGGTGGCAGCTGCCGAGCGTTCAGGGACCGACGAATCCGTCCTGACCGGCCGTGGCCTGATGCGCGGGCGACCGGTCGCCGTGCTCGTCAACGAGTTCCGCTTCCTCGCCGGGTCGATCGGTCGTGAGGCCGCACAGCGAATCGTGTCGGCCGTACGACGGGCAACCGCTGAAGGCATCCCGCTCCTCGCGACGACGGCGTCCGGCGGCACCCGTATGCAAGAGGGCACGCCGGCATTCGTGCACATGGTCGACATCTCGCGCGCGATCATGGACCACCGTGCTGCGGGTCTGCCGTACCTCATCTACCTGCGGCACCCGACGACCGGCGGCGTGTTTGCGTCGTGGGGATCGTTGGCGCACGTCACGGTCGCGGAGCCTGGCGCGTTGATCGGTTTCCTCGGCCCCAAGGTCTACGAGCTGCTCGAAGGCAAGCCGTTCCCGCCGAACGTACAGACCGCGGAGAACCTCGCGGATCGCGGCATCATCGACGCCGTCGTGCTTCCTGATGAGCTCCCGCTGCTCATCGATCGGGCCCTCGGGATTCTGGTCGATCCGCCGACGCAGCAAACCCGCAAGCGACGTACGGGCGAGGTGCACCGCATCCGCAGCGCGTGGGATGCCATCCAGATCACCCGCGCTCCCGGTCGGGCCGGGGTCCGCGAGGTGCTCCGCTACGGCAGCGACGCGATCCTGCGTCTTCAGGGCACCGAGAAGGGCGAACGCGACTCCGCCATGATCGTTGCCATCGCCCGGCTGGACGGGCAACCATGCGTGGTAATCGGCCAGGACCGCACCACGCAGTCACGGTTCAAGCCGATGGGCCCTGCTGCTCTGCGCGAGGCACGTCGCGGAATGCGACTGGCCAACGAGCTGAGGCTGCCGCTCGTATCGTTCATCGACACGCCTGGTGCCGAGCTGTCACCCGAGGCCGAGCAAGGCGCGATCGCCGGTGAGATCGCGCGGTGCATCAGCTGGATGTCGACCATGCGGGTGCCGACGGTGTCAGTGCTGCTCGGGCAGGGCTGCGGCGGCGGCGCGCTCGCGCTGCTTCCGGCCGACGTCGTCATTGCCGCCGAGAACGCCTGGTTGTCCCCGCTGCCTCCCGAGGGTGCGAGCGCGATCGTGCACGGCGACCTCGACCATGCAGCCGAGATGGCTGAGATACAGCGCATCGGCGCGATCGACCTGCTCGAGGCCGGCACGGTGCACCACATCGTGCCCGAACCTCCCGGAGACACGGCCGAAGCATTTGCCAAGGCGATCGCCGCCGAGTGCGCGGCACAGCTCCGCGACCTCCGGATTCGATGAGTCTCACCGATCTCGCCGAGAGCGCAGCGGCCGTCGACGGAGTTGCACCGTTCAACGAGGCGACGCTACTCGCGCTTCGCAATCGCGATTCGGCGCGGGTGCTTGTGCTGCGCACCGCGCCCGACGGTGCACTGATCGGCGCTGCCTACGCCTCTGGTGACGCGCCGATCGAAGTTGTCGTCGACCCGGCTCATCGCCGTTCGGGGATCGGCCGGAGCATCGTCGACGAGCTGCTCGCCGATGGGGAGTCGGAATTCTGGGCGCATGGCGATCTGCCCGCTGCGCAGGCGCTGGCCGCCTCGGCAGGACTGGATGTCGGACGTACGTTGCTCGCTCTTCGGCTCGAGCTGGTCGACCCACCAACGGAGATCGTTCCCGCTGGGATCAGCCTGCGCACATACCGGGACGACGACCTGGATGCGATCGTCGCGGTCAATGCTCGCGCCTTCGCCTCCCACCCGGAGCAGGGTGCGATGGATCGCGCGGACTTCGAGCGACGCGCGCGCAGCGATTGGTTCGATCCGGCGGGACTGTTCGTAGCGGAGCGCGACGGACGAGTCGTCGGCTTCCACTGGACCAAGATCGAGAACGCCATCGGAGAGGTCTACGTCGTCGGCATCGACCCTGATGCCCAGGGCGGTGGGCTCGGCAAGGCGTTGACGGCCCGGGGCTTACGCCATTTGTATGAGTCCGGTCTGCGCATTGTCGACCTCTACGTCGAGGGTGACAACAGCCCAGCCCTCGCTGTCTATGCGGGCCTCGGTTTCAAGCCTCACGCGAAGGATGTCATGTACGTGCGTCCGCACATTGCGGACGCCCACTCGCACGAATAGCTACGAAAGGCCCCGCTGGAGCGCGCTCGCAATGCGGCGGACCGCCTTGGGTACTGACGTACCTATGCCGACCATGTTGACGAACCCGTGGATCAGGCCTTCTTCGCAGACATACTCGACCCGAACGCCGGCGGCCTTCATCTTGTCGGCGTAGGCCTTGCCCTCGTCCAGCAGAGGGTCAAACCCGGCCGTCACGACGAACGCTGGCGCGACGCCAGTTGGATCTTGGTGCAGGGGTGACAGGCGTCGTTCCGACTTGTCCTCATCACCCACGAGATAGTTCTCGTCACCGAGCTCGATGAAAGCCTTCGTCAGGTAGTAGCCGTCGGCGTACTGATGCCGGCTCTCGCTGTGAGTGCTGAGATCGGTGCGCGGGTAGATCAACAGCTGAAAGGCGGGGTCGGCCACGCTCTCGTCCGCACTCGCATGTTGAGCGACGCTCGCCGCCATGTTGCCACCCGCACTGTCGCCGCCGACTGCGATGCGAGCTGCATCAATGCCCAGCCCCTGGGCGTTCTCGGTGATCCACTTCCAGGCCGTCCAGCAGTCGTCCCACGCGGCAGGGAACGGCGCCTCGGGGGCGAGACGATAGTCGACCGACACGACACGTACCTGCGCCTCTTCAGCGAGGACGCGACACACCGCATCATGGCTGTCCAGGTCACCGTAGATCCAGGCTCCGCCATGGAAATAGACGAGCGCAGGTGCAGGCCCCTTAAGTCCGCGCGGGGTGTAGAAGCGAAGAGGCAAAGGACCACCCGGACCGTCGATCGAACGATCCGTGATCGCCCCGATGGGCTGGTTGCCGCCGACCAGCTTTGCGCTCGACACAACCTGGCGCCGACCCCTGCTGATCGCGATGGTCTCCACTGCCGGACCCTCGAGGCGTTGCAGCTTGAGAAGGAGCTGCATCTCGGGATCGAGAGTCCGTCCGTTGATGACGACAGGGGCGCCAGCGAGCCTGCGGAGGACCGGCTTCGGAAGCTTGAGAAGCGCCCGGGCAGACGTGCCCCTCGCGCCGTCGATCACCTGATGTGCGAGGGACATGGCGCACAAGTTAGCGCATGAAGCGATCCCGCCAAGGGGGCGCTGGTGAACAAACGTGTTCAATCTGCGTTCACCTTGGTCTGCAACGATGAACTGTGGAATCACACGACATTGCGATCGCCGACGTCGAGGCCCCGGCATCCCCGGACGAGTTCGACGTCGACCCTCCCTACGAGGCGGCGGACGCTGGCCTGCCCGAAGACCGGTTCCTCGACCGCGAGCTTTCCTGGATCGCCTTCAACGCACGAGTGCTCGAGCTCGCCCGCGACGAGGCAATTCCGCTGCTGGAGCGCGTACGGTTCCTGGCGATCTTCGCGAGCAACCTCGACGAGTTCTTCATGGTGCGTATCGCTGGCCTCAAACGGCGCATCGCCGCCGGCGTCGCCGTGCCGTCTGCCAGCGGCCTCAGCCCACGCGACGTACTGACCCACAGCCTCGCTGCGAGCCAGGAGCTCATGGTCGAACATGCCGAGGCGTTCCACGCCGAAGTCCTGCCGGCACTCGCCAATGAAGGCATCCACTTGCTGCACTGGAGCTCGCTGAGCTCATCCGAGCGCGATGCGATCAGCGAGCAGTACCGCGAGCGCATCTTCCCGGTCCTCACCCCGCTGGCGGTCGACCCGGCCCACCCATTCCCGTACATCTCGGGTCTCTCGCTCAACCTCGCGCTCCTCATGCGCAACCCCGACACTGGCAAGGACCATTTCGCGAGGGTCAAGGTTCCTCCGATCATCAACCGCTGGATGGAGGCCGAGCCAGGCCGGTTCGTCCCGATTGAGGAAGTCATCGCAGCTCACCTGGATCTGCTGTTCCCCGGTATGGAGGTCATCGCCAAGCACGTGTTCCGGGTGACCCGCAACGAGGATCTCGAGGTCGAAGAGGACGATGCCGAGAACCTCCTCAAGGCACTCGAGCAGGAGCTGTTGCGTCGCAAGTTCGGACCGCCCGTACGGCTTGAGGTCGAGGAGTCGATCGACCCCGGAGTGCTCGAGCTGCTGGTGTCGGAGCTCGGCATCAAGCAGGCAGAGATCGTGCGCCTCCGCGGTCCGCTCGACCTGCGCAGCCTCAACGAGATCGCCGACCTCGATCGCCCTAAGCTGCAATTCGACCCGTTCGTACCCGGCACCCACACTCACCTGGCCGAGGTCGAGACATCCAGCCCCGCCGACATGTTCAGCGCCCTGCGCAAGCGCGACGTACTGGTGCATCACCCGTACGACTCGTTCGCCACCAGCGTGCAGCGCTTCATCGAGCAGGCCGCCGCCGATCCGCACGTCCTGGCGATCAAGCAGACGCTCTATCGCACGTCGGGAGACTCGCCGATCATCGACTCGCTCGTCGATGCCGCACGCTCCGGCAAGCAGGTACTCGTCATCGTCGAGATCAAGGCACGCTTCGACGAGCAGGCCAACATCCGCTGGGCCCGCAAGCTCGAACGCGCGGGCTGCCATGTCGTCTACGGCCTCGTCGGCCTCAAGACTCACTGCAAGCTGTCACTCGTCGTCCGTGACGAGCCCGACGGTCTGCGCCGCTACGCCCACCTCGGTACCGGCAACTACAACCCCAAGACAGCGCGGCTCTACGAAGACTTCGGTCTGCTGACCGCGGACCCCGACATCGCGAATGACCTCAGCGACCTGTTCAACAACCTGTCCGGATTTGCGAAGCGCTTCTCCTATCGCAAGCTGATGGTTGCTCCGCAGGGTCTCCGTGACGGCCTGATTGAGCGGATTGACCGCGAGATCGCAAATCATCAGGCAGGACTCCCGTCCGGGATCCGGATCAAGTCCAACTCGATCGTCGACGAGAAGATCATCGACAAGCTCTATGAAGCGTCGCGGGCTGGCGTCAACGTCGACCTCGTCGTGCGGGGTATCTGCACACTCCGACCTGGCGTGGCCGGGCTGAGCGAGAACATCCGAGTTCGCAGCATCCTTGGCCGATTCCTTGAGCACAGCCGCGTCTACTGGTTCGCCGGCGGAGGCCAGCCCGAGGCATGGATCGGCTCGGCAGACCTGATGCACCGCAACCTCGATCGTCGTGTCGAGGTGCTCGTACGTATCCCGTCCGCCGAGCACATCGCTCAACTGGGTGACTTGCTCGAGACCAGCGCGTCCGACGACACGAAGTCCTGGCACCTGAGCGCAGACGGCATGTGGAACCTGCACGAAGGGATCGATCTGCAGACGACCCTCACCGATCAGGCTCGGTCAAGGCGTTCCCGCTCCTAGGGACAGCTGGCGAACAGTACGGGCCCAAGTCCGCCCATGTAGGTCGCGCTCACGGGGTCGTGGTCGAACTGCAATGTCGCGGTCGAGCCTTCGACTCGCGAGCCCGTCACCTGGAGCGAGTCCTCGACGCGCCCACTGCCACCGATGAACGCCCCTCTCGCCAACGCCTTTCGGGTCGTGAGCTGTGCCGCGGCCTGCGAGGGCGAGTCGAACCCCATGGCGAACGTCAGCTTCTGCTCGTCGGTGGAAACGTCCGTGAGGCCACGACCCGCAAACGTGAACTCGGTCAGGGCGCCGGCGCGCGCGATCGCCGCATCCGCCTGCGCTTGTACGTCGGCCGACTGCTTCTCGAGGGTGGCTCCGGAGCATGCGAAGGGGCCGCTCTGGATCAGGGCCGCATCGGAGCCGGTGAGCGCTTCGGCCACCTCCGAAGCTGGGCTGACGCTCAACAGGGATGGTTCGTCGCGATCGATGGTCTGCAGGACAGTCATGACGTACGCCGGTCGATCTGCAGCGACGACCAGCCGCTTGCCCGGGACGATCGCGATCGATGCGAGGGCCGAGGACAGGTCACCGGTAGTCGGTGTCGACTGCGATGCGCTCCATACGCGGCCGTCCTGTGTGTAGCCAAGCGTTCGAAGCGCACCACGTACGTCAGAGAGCGACACCGACGAATCGAAGCGACCGACCATCGCAGCACCATCGGCCGCCTGCCCGAACACTTCCCATTCCAGATCGGCGACGGACCAACCGAACGACGTGTGCATCTGTTCGACAAACCGCCCGATCACCGATCGGGTCGAGAGATCGCGGAGGGCTGCGTCGTCATTGAGAGTCGCACGACCTGCTGCAGTGGATGCGTCACCGACATCCAGACGTTCACGGATGTTGGCCCAGTCGGTGAAACCCGCGACCAGGGTGTCAGCAGGCACGGAGTCCAGCGCTGAGGTCAGCGATGAGCGAGTATCGCCAACGCGACCCGAGACCCAGTAGCCTCCCGCCAAGGCCACACCAATCACCAGCAGAGGAGCAAGTACCCATGAGAGGACGAGGCGCAGACGCATCGAGGCCACTCCTCCTTCATCAGTCGGTCACTTCCTCAGGGGACAATACGGCCCATGGCGAGTGAACAGGCGACAAAGGCCGCCGGCGGAGTCGTGTGGCGCAAGCGCACGCCCTCCGGCCGGGCAGAGCCACGCGTCGACCTGCTGCTCATTCACCGTCCGTCGTACGACGACTGGAGCTTCCCCAAGGGCAAGATCGACGCCGGTGAGTCGCTGCAGGCCACCGCGATCCGCGAGATCGCCGAGGAGACCAGCGCTCGGGTACGGCTGGGTCACCCGCTCGGCGAGCTGAGCTACCCGGTGGCCGGCGGGCTGAAGTCCGTCACATATTGGTCGGCCCGTGCTGTGGGCGAGGCTGGGACGTTCGTGCCCAACAAGGAAGTCGACGAGATCCGCTGGGTCGGCGTCCGCGAGGCTCGCAAGCTGCTCACCTACGATCACGACCGCGTCCTGCTCACATCCTTCGTTGACCTGCTCGAGCGCAAGGCTCACCGCACCCGCACCCTGGTCGTCCAGCGCCACGGCAAGGCCGCAGCGCGCTCGGACGACCTCGAGGATCTCGAGCGCCCGTTGACGTCGGTCGGTGCAGAGCAGGCCAAGGCGTTGGTGCCGCTGCTCGCGGCCTATGGCGTCGGCCGCGTCATCAGCAGTCCGGCTCTGCGCTGCGCGCAGACCGTCGAGCCCTACGCGCACTCGATCAGCACGTTCATCGAGATCGACGACCGCATTTCCGAGAACACGACCTTCGGCCAGGTGCAGCGATCGCTGGCGGCGATGCTCGATCGCAAACGCCCTGTCGTCCTCTGCACACACCGACCGACGTTGCCATGGATCTTCGAGGCGATCGGCACGGAATCGTACGATCTGGCGCCCGGCGAGGGCGTCGTGATTCACCACCGCAAGGGCACCGTCTTCGCCGTCGAAAAGCTCGCCTGAAACACCGGCGACGAGCGTTACGGCACCGTTCACCGTGCGTTCACCTCGGTTCCGGTGTCGATACACCTACGACTTCTAACGTCCGGAGGGTCAAGCAAGACAGAACCCTGATTTTGGCAAAGAGAGGGAACCCTCCCGTGAACCGCACATTCCTCCGCAGCTCCGCAACAGCGGCCGCTGCCATCACCATCGCCCTGAGCCTCACGGCCTGCGGCGCTGCAAACGAAGATCCTTCCGAGGGCGGCAGTGACTCCAAGCTCACTGGCACGCTGAACGGCGCTGGATCCAGCGCCCAGGAAGCCGCAGTGGCAGCCTGGAAGAAAGAGTTCCAGACCGCGAACCCCGACGTGACCGTCAACTACGACCCGGTTGGTTCGGGTGGTGGCCGCGAGCAGTTCCTCGCCGGCGGCGTTGCATTCGCAGGTTCGGACTCGTACCTCGACGACGACGAGCTCGTCACGGCGAAGGCAACCTGCAAGGGCGACATCGTGGAAATCCCCACGTACGTGAGCCCCATCGCCGTCATCTACAACCTTGATGGCGTCGACAAGCTCAACCTGTCACCCAAGACGATCGGCTCGATCTTCGAGGGCAAGATCACGAAGTGGAACGATCCGGCCATCACCGCTGACAACCCGGACGCCAAGCTTCCGGACAGCGCCATCACGGCTGTCCACCGCTCGGACGACTCGGGCACGACGGAAAACTTCACCGACTACCTGGATCAGGCCTCGGAAGGCGCCTGGACCGGCGGCAAGGAGAAGGCATGGCCTGTCAAGGGCGGCGAGGCTGCCGAAGGCACCTCGGGCGTCGTGGCAGCTGTCTCCGGCGGTCAGGGCACCATCGGCTACGCCGACGAGAGCCAGGCCGGCGATCTCGGCAAGGTCAGCGTGAAGGTGGGCGACTCGTTCACCGATCCGACAGCTGAAGCCGCTGCCAAGATCGTCGACTCGGCGACACCGGTCACCGGTCGTGGCGACACGGACATCGCGGTCGACATCGACCGGAAGAGCACCGAAGACGGCGTCTACCCGATCGTCCTCGCCTCGTACCAGATCGCATGCCAGAAGTACGACGACAAGGCCCAGGCTGAACTTGTCAAGGCGTGGCTGACCTACATCACCAGTGAAGACGGACAGGCAGCCGCTGCTGAGAGTGCCGGTTCGGCACCGCTGAGCAGCGACTTCAGCAGCAAGGTCCAGGCCGCGATCGAGACAATCGCCGCAGCCTGATCACGAGTGTGGTCGTCCGGTCCGGACCGGACCGGGCGGCCACACCCACTCTTCTTGAAAGGCACCACCTGTGACCAGCACGCTGACACCCAGCAAGGCCCCGGTAGTACGCCGCCTCGGCGACCGGGTGTTCTCTGGCTTGTCGACCGGAGCCGGCGTCTTCATCCTGCTCGTGCTCGCCGGCGTCGCGATCTTCCTCACCATTGAGGGCATACCCGGCATCCTCGCCAGCCCCGACCAGGTCGCAAGCGGCAAGGAGTTCCTGCCCTACGTCTGGCCGCTCGTTTTCGGCACGTTGCTCGCCGCGACCTTGGCGCTGCTCATGTCGGTCCCCGTCGCAGTCGGTGTGGCGCTGTTCATCTCGCACTACGCCCCTCGCAAGCTCGGGCAGACACTCGGCTACCTGATCGACCTCCTTGCAGCGGTGCCCAGCGTCGTCTACGGCCTCTGGGGCATTCAATTCCTCGCACCACACATGGTGCCGCTCTACAAGTGGCTCGAAGAGCACCTGAGCTTCATCCCCTTCTTCGCCGGTCCCGCCTCTGCTACCGGGCGGACGATCATGACCGCCAGCGTCGTGCTGGCCATCATGATCATGCCGATCATGACCGCGATCTGCCGCGAGATCTTCCTGCAGACCCCGCGCCTCCACGAGGAGGCAGCCCTCGCACTCGGAGCGACGCGATGGGAGATGACCCGCCTGGCGGTCTTCCCGTACGCCCGCTCCGGCATTGTCTCTGCAGCGATGCTCGGCCTGGGTCGCGCATTGGGTGAGACCCTTGCCGTGGCAATGGTGCTCTCGGTCAGCATCGGCACCGTCACGGCCAACCTGATCAGCAGCACCAACCCGAGCACCATCGCCGCCAACATCGCCCTCAGCTTCTCTGAGGCGAGCGGGTTGTCGGTCAACGCGCTGATCGCGAGCGGCCTCGTGCTGTTCGTCATCACCTTCATCGTCAACTTCGCTGCGCGGGCGATCGTCAACCGCCGGTCCGAGTTCTCCGGAGCCAACTGATGACCACCACGATCAACCCCGTCGACGTCACCGCGGAGCTCCGCGCACGGCAGTTGCCGCAGTGGGGGCCGCGCGCAGTCGTCGCCCTCGCAGTCCTCGCTGCCGGGGCCGCGTACGCACTCGATGCCGGCTTCGCCCTCATCGTCGGTATTCCGTGGCTCATCGCCTTCGCGCTCCCGTTGTGGTCCCTCGTCGTCGAGGGCAGCCGCAAGGCCACCGACCGGTTCGTCACGGTCCTGGTCACCTCGGCGTTCGTGCTCGCGCTCTTCCCGCTCTTCAGCATCCTGTTCACGGTCGTGAGCAAGGGCACCAAGGTCTTGTCGGCCGAGTTCTTCACCTACTCGATGCGCAATGTCGTGGGCGAGGGCGGCGGCATCTACCAGGCCATGGTCGGCACACTCTTGATCACTGGCGCGGCGACCGTCATCTCGGTCCCGATCGGCCTGTTCGCCGCGATCTACCTGGTCGAGTACGCAGACGGCAACCGGCTCTCGCGCTGGGTTCGTTTCCTGGTCGACGTCATGACCGGCATCCCATCGATCGTTGCAGGACTGTTTGCGTACGCGCTCTTCGTCCTGTTCTTCGGTGAAGGCGTGCGCATGGGCATCGGCGGCTCGGTCGCGCTATCAGTGCTGATGATCCCGGTCGTCGTGCGCTCCTCTGAGGAGATGCTCAAGCTGGTGCCCAACGAGCTGCGCGAGGCGTCACTCGCCCTCGGCGTGCCGAAGTGGCGCACCGTCGCGAAGGTCGTGCTGCCTACGGCTCTCGCTGGCATCGTCACCGGTGTCACGCTCGCGATCGCCCGGGTCATCGGTGAGACGGCTCCCCTGCTGATCATTGCCGGCATGACCGACTCGGTGAACTTCAACCTGTTTGACGGGCGCATGGCCACGCTGCCGGTGTTCGCCTACGCATCACAGCGCAACCCCGGAATACCGCCGGAGTTCAGCCTCGACCGCGCCTGGGGCGCGGCCCTGGTGCTGCTGCTCATCGTGATGCTGCTCAACCTCATTGCCCGCCTCGTATCCCACTTCTTCTCGCCCAAGGGCGAGCGTTAAGCCCGCGAAAGGACCACTCACATGGCCAAAAGCATCGACGTCTCAGACCTCGACATCTACTACGGCGACTTCCTCGCTGTTGAAGGCGTCACCATCCCGATCCCGGCACGTTCGGTCACCGCATTCATCGGTCCCTCGGGCTGCGGCAAATCGACCTTCCTGCGCTCGCTCAACCGCATGCACGAGGTCATCCGCGGCGCGCGCGTCGAGGGCAAGGTGCTGGTCGATGGCCAGGACCTGTACGCCGCCGACATGGACCCGGTGAACGTACGCCGGATGATCGGCATGGTCTTCCAGCGCCCCAACCCGTTCCCGACGATGTCGATCTACGACAACGTCCTCGCCGGGCAGAAGCTCAACAGCAAGCGTATGAAGAAGACCGAGTCCGACGACATCGTCGAGCGCTCACTGCGCAGCGCCGGACTGTGGACCGAGGTCAAGGACCGTCTCGACCGTCCCGGTTCGAGCCTGTCAGGTGGTCAGCAGCAGCGACTGTGCATCGCCCGCGCGATCTCGGTCGAGCCGGAGATCCTGCTGATGGACGAGCCCTGCTCGGCTCTCGACCCGATCTCCACGAGCGTCATCGAGGACCTGATCCATGAGCTCAAGGAGGAGTACACGATCGTCATCGTCACGCACAACATGCAGCAGGCTGCACGCGTGTCGGATGAGACGGCGTTCTTCAACCTGTCAGGTGTCGGCAAGCCCGGACGCCTGATCGAAACAGGCCGCACCGAGGCGATCTTCAGCAACCCCCAGGACCCGGCCACCGAGGCCTACATCCAGGGTCGCTTCGGCTAGAGACTCAGTTGCCGGGGATGACGAGCTGCAGCAGGAAGTAGCAGATTCCACCGACTGCGGCCGCCGCCGGGATCGTGATGACCCACGCCAGGATGATCCCGCGGGCCACGCCCCACCGAACGGCACTGAACCGCTTGGTCGCCCCTGCCCCCATGATCGCCGACGTAATCGTGTGCGTCGTCGAGACAGGAGCATGAAGACCAATCGCCATACCGTAAAGAACGATCGACGCGGTCGTCTCAGCCGCGAATCCACGGGGCGGGTCGAGGGCAATGATGCGGCGGCCCATCGTCCGCATGATTCGCGCTCCACCACTCATCGTGCCGAGCGATATGGCTCCGGCCGCCGCGAGAATGACCCACAACGGAATGTCGTCGCCGGTGTGCTCACCACCTGCGATCAGCGCGAGGACGATGACACCCATGGTCTTCTGCGCATCCTGCAGACCATGACCCAAGGACATGGCAGCCGCCGAGACCGTCTGTGCATGGCGGAATCCACGGTTGACGGAGTGCGGGTTCGCGCGCCTGAAGATCCACATGATCGCCAGCATCACCAGGAACGCGCCGATGAACCCCATCGCGGGGCTCATGAGCATCGGGATGGCGACCTTGTCGATGACCTTGTCCCAGTCGACCGACACACCTGCTGCGAGGCCGACTCCGATCAGACCACCGATCAGCGCGTGGGATGAGGACGACGGGATACCGAAGTACCACGTGATGAGGTTCCAGACGATCGCGCCGACGAGCGCGCTCAGCACCACCGTCAGGGCGTGATTGGCCGTCAGGCCGTCAAATCCCGTGAGGATGTCCTTGATCGTCTTGGCGACTTCGACGCCGAGCAGCGCTCCGACAAAGTTGAGTACGGCCGCCATGGCAAGCGCAACGCGTGGAGTCAATGCCCGCGTTGACACCGAGGTTGCGATGGCATTCGCGGCGTCGTGGAAGCCGTTCGTGAAGTCGAAGATGAGCGCTATGGCGACAGTCGTGATCACCAACGCGAGGGTGAGGTCCACGACTCAGGACTCCTTGACGGCGATCTGCTCCACCGTGTTGGCGACGGACTCGAGCGCGTCGATGGCGTGTTCGAGGGAGTCGACGACGTCCTTGAGCTTGAGCACCTCGAGCGACTTGTAGCTGCCGCCGAAGAGCTTGGCGACGGCCCGTCGGTATGACCTGTCGCCCTGATTCTCGAGACGGTTGATCTCGATCCAGTACTCGTCGAGGTCCTTCATGGTCCGCAGCCGTGGCATGGCCTCGGCGGTCAACTGTGTTGCGCGCTGCAGCACTTCGACCTGGGGTGCGAAGTCCGCCGGAAGCTCGCCGAGCTCATACAGGCCGATCAGGTCGACCGTCTCCTCCATGAAGTCCATGACGTCATCGAGGCTGCTGGCGAGGCGGTAGATGTCCTCACGGTCGAACGGGGTGATGAACGTGCTGTTGGCGCGTTTGACGATCGCGTGGGT
>JAKFCR010000249.1:0-4946 GCA_036676545.1 Aeromicrobium sp.
GGTTCATGCCCATCATCCCGGCGGCGACGAGAGTTCCCCCGGTCATCGCCTGCCGATTGGACCTCACCACGGCACAATAGCCGTGGCTCGCCAACGCCACGACGAAAGGGCCAATGTGTCGCACAGCGATCATCTGCGCCGCTGGATCGTGCCGTTGTGGGCCGCCATCCTGGCTCTCGCCGTGTGCGTTCCGCTGTTCGCGAAGGGCTACGTGCTGTCGTACGACATGGTCTGGGTCCCGCACCTCGACCTCGATCGTCCCGAGCTCTGGGGCCTCGGTTCAGCCCTCCCGAGAGCCGTCCCATCCGACGCCGTGGTGGCTCTGCTGGGCGCGGTCATTCCGCCGGCGGTGGTTCAGCGGATCGTGCTGTTGGCTGCGCTGTTCCTGATCGCCACCGGCGTCGGACGTTTGCTGCGCGATCGTCCATTGGCCGCCCAGCTGGCAGGAGTCACTTTCGCGGTGTGGAACCCGTTCGTCGCCGAGCGGCTCGTGCTCGGTCAATGGCCGTTGCTTCTCGCGGCAGCGGCGATCCCGTGGCTGGTCGTCGGCCTCCTCGACGAGGACGGACCACGCTGGGCGGTCGTCATCTTCGCTCTCGCCGGTACGGCGCTGACTCCCGCGACAGGGCTGATGGGCTTGGTGATCGTGCTTGCTGCGACTGGACGCAAGCGTCTCCTTCCCGTGCTTGGACTGGCGGGGCTCCTCAACCTGCCGTGGATCGCGGCCGGGGTGGTCCATGCAGGCGGACGGTCGGATCCGGCAGCGGTCGGTTTGTTCGAGGCTCAGGGCGAAGGCCACTTCGGCCGACTCGGCTCGGTCCTGACGCTCGGCGGAATCTGGAACACCGAGGTCGTGCCAACCTCGCGCACGCTGGGACTAACGGTCGCGATCGCCGCGTTGATGGGCGTCGTGATCATCATCGGGCTGGTGACGCTGTGGCGTGGTGATCGGCGACTGCTCGGCGTGCTGGCTTCGGCTGGAGCGGTTGGGCTCGCGATGGCTCTTGCGGGCTGGCTCGTACCCGACCTCATTGAGCGCATCGTGAGTGACGTACCCGGTGGTGGCCTGGTACGCGATGGCACTCGCTGGCTGGCGCTGCTGGTTCCGCTGCAGGCAGTCTCGTTCGGTGCCGGCGTATGCGCGCTCTTGAACGCTGGGCGTACGTGGGTGGCGCCGATTGCGGTACTGGGGATCGTTCTCCCGCTTGCAGCTCTGCCCGATCTTGCCTGGGGAGTCGGTGACCGACTGGAGCCGGCGACCTATCCCACATCGTGGGCCAGTGCCCGTACGGCAATCGCCGAAAGCGACGTCAGCGGCGACATCCTCGTGCTGCCGTTCTCCGCCTATCGCCGACCCAGCTGGAACCACGACACACCCGTCTTTGACCCTGCCGGCCGCTTCTTCGATCGCACCACCATCACCAATGACGACCTGGATGTCTCCGGGACGACGATCAAGGGCGAAGACCCGCGCTCCCGGTTGATCAGGGACGTGCTCGAGGGGGCCAACGTCCTGGCCGAGCTGCCCGCGGAGGACATCGGCATAGTCGTGGTCGACACCGAGGCACCTGGGGCGGATGAGGCGCTGAGCCTGGTCGCAGGCGCGGATGAGCTCGACGTGGCCGGCGATGAGTTGCGCGTGTTCACGCTGCCCGAGGCTGCGCCTTCACGCACCGCGGCGGGTGACCGGTGGGCGATGACAGTTGTGTGGACTCTCGCAGGCTTGACGTTGTTGGGCGGCGTGGGAATCGCTTTCCACAGATCAGACCGGAAGACGACGGAAGATGACCCGCGGGACGTGCCGCAGGCCTGACATCACGACGCGCATCGTGCCAGGCACCCAGATCTGCTCCTTGCCGTCACGCACCGCAGCGACCACGGCTTCGGCGACGGCCTCCGGTGTCGTTGCCAGGGGAGCTGGATCGAGTCCGTCGGTCATCTTGGACTTCACGAAGCCGGGGCGGACCACCAGTACGCGACCACCCAGCTCACGCAGCGCCTCACCCAGTCCTGTGTAGAACGCATCGAACCCGGCCTTGGTCGAGCCGTAGACGAAGTTGGACCGGCGGGGCCGCTCACCAGCCACGCTGGACAGCGCGACGATCACGCCGTGGCCCTGCGTGCGGATTCGCGTGGCAAGGGCAACGCCGGTCGTGACGGCGCCGACGTAGTTGACCTCGGCGAGCTCGCGCGCGACCTCCACGTCGGTCCACGCCTCCTCGGGATCGCCGAGCAAACCGAATGCCACGACCGCGAGGTCGATGTCGCCGTCGATTCCGGCGATCAGAGCGCCGTGGCTGGCGGTCTCGAGAGCCTCGAAGTCGACTGCGCTGACCGCACATCCTCGGGCGGTGAGCTGCTGCACGGCTGCGTCACGACGGTCGCCCGGGCGGGCGGCGAGCGTGACCGCAAGACCCGGCGCCGCCGCGGCGTACGCCTCAGCGATCGCGAGGGCGATGTCGGACGTACCTCCAAGCAGCAGGATGTGCTGGGGGATGCCGAGAGCGTTGATCATGGGTGCCTCACAGGTCGAGTCGTCGTGACAGGTCGGATCGGAACGTATGAGTGGGGTCGAAGCGTGCGCGGGAGGCACGGAATTCCTCGAGCCGGGGGTACATCTCGGCGAACGTCGCAGCTGAGATGCGTGAGTCCTTGGCGAGATAGATACGCCCGCCTGCAGCCAGTACGAGCTGGTCGAGGTGGTTGAGCAGTGTGTCGAGCCCGGCTCGTACGGGCAGGTCGACGGCCAGCGTCCATCCGGCCATCGGGAACGACAGGGGAGCACGATTGCCCGGTCCGAAGCGCTTGAGCACGTTGAGTGAAGACACGTGACCTGACTTCGCAATCGTCTCGACAATCGTCGTGAACGCGGCTTCCTCGCCGAAGGGCACGACGAACTGGTACTGGCAGAAACCCTTGGGACCGTAGACGCGATTCCAGTCGCCGACTATGTCGAGCGGGTGGAAGAACTGGGTGATGTCCTGGATCTCGTCGGTACGGTGACGCGGCGCCTTGGCGTACCAGAGCGCGTTGAACGCCTTCGCGGTGAATCGGTTGACCAGTCCGAACGGAAGCTCGACAGGTACGCGACCACGTTGTGGCGCTGCAAATTCCAAGGCAGATCGACGCCTCTGTGGGTCGAGAGCCTCGCGCGTAGCGGTATTGCCGCGCATGACGACGCCGCGGCCGAGAGCGTTGCCGGTCGTTGCGGTGTCGAACCACGCAACCGAGTAGGTGTAGTCGTCGTCGCCTGTTTCGAGAGTTTCGAGCAGCTGCGCCAGGTTGGCGGTGCGATCGGTGTCGACGACGAAGTATGAGGTCTCGACTTCCTTGAGCCGGATCGTCGCCTCGAGAACGACACCGGTCAGGCCCATCCCGCCGACCGTCGCCCAGAACAGCTCGGTGTTGTCGCCGTCTGGTGTTGCCGTCACGATGTCGCCGGACGCCAGCAGGATGTCGAGCTCCGAGACGTGATTGCCGAAGCTGCCGTCCACGTGGTGGTTCTTGCCGTGCACGTCGGCCGCAATGGCTCCACCGACGGTCACTTGCCGAGTGCCAGGCACGACCGGCAGCCACAGACCGAGGGGGAGCAGGGCTCGAAGCAGCCGGTCGAGGCTGATGCCAGCCTGTACACGGACGCTCGGCGATCGGGTATCGACATCGAGGATCGTGTCCCAGTCAGTCAGGTCGAGAACGGTTCCGCCGGCGTTCTGCGCAGGGTCTCCATAGCTGCGTCCCAGCCCGCGGGTGATGAGTCCGCGTTCTCCCACAGTCTTGAGCTCATCACGCAGAGCTCCAACGTCAGCTGGGCGGGCGATGCGTGCGCTGCTCGCGCTCGTACCGCCCCAACCAGTGAGGGACTCCATCACTTCGCGTACACGCCGATCGCAAAGATCGCGAGCCAGCAGACTGCGATGAGCTGCAGCACTCGGTCTCGCAGGACTGCCTCTTCGGGTTCTCCGGCGAGGCCGCGGTCGATGTCAACCGAGTAGCGCAGCATGCCCAACACGAACGGAGCGATCGATATTGCCTGCCAGTCGACTCCGGTCTCGTTCTTGATCTCGAAGGCCCACAGGCTGTAGGCCGTGATCGTGACCGTCGCGGCCAGGGTCCAGACAAATCGCAGGTAGGAGACTGAGTACTCCTCGAGGGTGCGTCGAGTGCCCGTCTCGTTGCCAAGGCTGCGGAGCTCGGAATAGCGCTTGCCGGCCACCATGAAGAGCGAGCCGAACGATGCGACGAGCAAGAACCACTGCGACAGCGGAACGTCGATCGCGACACCGCCCGCGATCGCGCGCAACAGGAATCCAGCCGACACGATCGCGAGGTCGATGACGGGCTGCTCCTTGAGCCACAGTGCGTAGGCCACCTGGATCACGATGTAGACGCTGAGCGTGATTCCGAGGTCGCGATCGATGGCGAAACCAAGCCCCAATCCGGCAGCGGTAACCACGATCGACGACATCACGGCGGTACGAACTGACACCTCGCCGGCAGCAACTGGACGCAGTTTCTTGCGAGGATGCTTGCGATCGTCCTCGACGTCGCGGGCATCGTTGAAGAGGTAGACAGCAGACGCCGCAAGGGTGAACGCGACGAACGTGCCGATGATGATCGCGATGTTGTTGCCATCGCCCAGGACGCCAGCAGAAAGCGCTGCTGCGACGACCAGAACATTCTTGGTCCACTGCCGCGGACGCATCGTCCGTACGAGGGCAGAAGCGGTGCGCAGGGACGTCGGCATGATGCCTTCAGCCTAGTGCCGAAGCGGGCCTCAAATACGGTCGAGGCAGGCGTGCGCGCTTTTGTTGGTGACCCCCTCCCGCTGGTAGACTTGGTCTGATTGAGGGAGGGACTCAACTGTGGGAACTATCACTGGCGGCATCGTCGCTTTTATCGCAGGACTTGGTCTGGCCGGAGCAACTGTCGTGGGAGTCGTCAATTCG
>JAKFCR010000250.1:0-11302 GCA_036676545.1 Aeromicrobium sp.
CCAGACCGCCGGCGGCGGCGTACAGGGCAGTCGTGGCGAACAGCATGACCTGCGCGATGAACCGTTGGGGATTGGGCAGTCGCCGAACAGCGGTTGGTGCCATTCGCTGAGACCAGAATGCGATCGCGACAAGCGCAAGGAAGATGCCGAGCGCCCAGCCTCGCCAACCCGACACCATCCCGTGACCTGCGGCGACGAGAAGGGCGAGCATCGCGAGCTCACAGGCGAAGGCGATCAAGTCCCGGGCACCGATGGTCGGTTGAGTGGTCATGAGGCCAGCCTAGGGTCGGGTAGTTTCTCGCTATGACCGAGACGTCGCGACCGAAGCCGGTGATCCTGCTCGTCGTGACCGAGACGAGCCGCGCGATTCTCAGCGACGAGTTCTCCAGCCGCTATGCACGCGACTACGACGTCCGCGTCGTGACCGACGTGCTGACCGTCACCGACTACGCGGCATCGGTCATCGTCGACGGACAGCCGATCGCCCTGATCTGCGTCGACTTCGACCTCGACATCGACGCCGTCGACGTCCTCGATGTGCTGCGCAACGTGTCGCCGAGCAGCCGTCGAATCGTGCTCACGCCGTTCAGCTCCTTCCAGGCGTCTCTCGAGGAGCTGCGGCCAGCACTCGCTGTCGGGCGACTCGACACGTACCTGCTCATCCCGCAGGGACAGCGTGACGAGGAGTTCCACACGGCGATCGCCGAGTACCTCTCCGAATGGGCCACCACCACGTCGACGCCCGAGGTAGTCGGCGTACGCATCGTTGACGACGGCAGCCAGCCCGCCGTCTCCGGCATTCGCGACTTTCTCGACCGTATGGGCGTTCCGTGGACCCGCTACCCGCCTGACAGCGAGGTCGGCCGCGAGCTGCTCGCTGAAGCGGGCGAAGGCGCTGAGCTGCCGATCGTGAAGGCGTTTGCTCGTCCGCCGTTGACGGCTGCAAACGAACATCTGGTGGCCAGCTCGTTCTACGGATCGCCTTCAGACCTTGGTGACGACTACGTCGCTGACCTCGTCGTGATCGGCTCAGGGCCTGCGGGCCTCGCCGCCGCCGTCTATGGCGCATCCGAGGGACTGCAGACGGTCGTTTTCGAGTCAGAAGCGGTTGGCGGGCAGGCCGGCACCAGCTCCATGATCCGCAACTACCTGGGCTTCCCGCGCGGGATCTCCGGTATGCGACTGGCGTTCCGCGCCCGACTGCAGGCCACCCGCTTCGGTGCACGGATCTATACGGGCCGCCCGGTCGAAGGGCTGACCGTCGGAGAACTTCACGAGGTCGCGCACGAGGACGGCGTCATCCGCGCGCGCTCCGTTCTGATTGCCTGCGGAGTGCGCTACCGGCGTCTCGGTGTGCCCGCGCTCGAGGACCTGGTCGGACTCGGCGTGCACTATGGCGCAGCGACGAGCGTCGCGCGCGAGATGGAAGGGCGGGACGTCTTCGTCGTCGGCGGAGGCAACTCGTCTGGCCAGGCAGCGATCCACCTTGCTCGCTTCGCGCGAAGCGTGACGATCGTCGTACGGCGGCCAACGCTCGAGGAGACCATGTCTGCCTACCTCGTCAACGAGATCGCCACTCACCGCAGCATTCGGGTACGCACCGGTACGCGCATAGTCGATGGTGGCGGTGAGGGTCGACTCGAGTGGATCGACCTCGAGTCCGAAGGTGTCGAGCGTGTGGCCGCGGACGGGCTCTTCCTGCTGCTCGGTGCCGAGCCCGGATGCGATTGGTTGCCGGAAGAGGTGGCGCGCGACGAAAACGGGTTCATCCTGACCGGACGCGACGTCCCCAAGGAAATGTGGTCCGACGGGCTGCCGCCGGCACCGTTGGAGACGACAGTGCCGGGCATCTTTGCGGCAGGCGACATCCGCTCAGGTTCGATGAAGCGCGTTGCCTCGGCCAGCGGCGAAGGCGCGGGCGCGGTGTCGCACGTACACGCGCACCTCGCACCGGCCCCGGACTAGACGCTTTCGATCCGCTTGACGATGCTCGCCGCGAGCCTCTCCGGCGCCTCGTCGAGCAGCCAGTGGGTGTGATCCTTGTACACGTCGAGCTCATACGGGCCAGTCACGTAGCGCTCCGTGAGGTCGATGCCCTTGCGGCCGAGCGCAACATCGTCGTCGCTCCAAACCATGGTGACTGGTACGGAAACCTTGCCGCCGATGTCGCCGATCGGCGGGAACAGCAGTCCGCGATACCATCCGATTCCCCCGGTGAGCGCGCCGTAGTCGAGGATGTCCGTCCGGTAGGTCTCGACCATCTCCTGCGTCATCCCCGCCTTGCGCAACGCCTTGGCAGCCGAGGGCGACTTCTGCTTCATCACCAGCTCGGGAACGACGGGCAGCTGGAACAGGCCCATGTAGTAGGACTTCAGCAGCTGAGTGCTGGTCAACATCGAGCGGAGGAACGCCGCTGGATGTCCGACCGACACTGCCGTGTATGAGGAGACGAGCTGCGGCGAGTGGGCGGATACGGCCCAGCCGACCGTCGATCCCCAGTCGTGTCCGACCAGGTGGACCGGTCCACCAATGTCATTGATCAGGGCGAGAATGTCGTTGCGCAGCTGTGAGGCGCGGTAGCCCCAACGCGTACGCGGTCGGGCGCCGGGGGAGTAGCCGCGCTGATCGGGCGCGTACGTTCGCAGTCCGCGCTCGTGCAGGTGCTGGGCGACGGTGTTCCAGGCGGCAGCGCGCTGCGGGAAGCCGTGCAGGAGGACTACAGGAGTGCCGTCCAAGGGTCCGCTGTCGATCACGTCGAACGTGTAGCGGCCGTTCCTGAACTGGGAGATGCGCTCAGAGGTCATGCCAGCATCCTTTCAGAACTTGCCCGGTCACTAGGATGGGTCAGTACCCCCAACTTCTTTTGCAAGGATTTGTATGTCAGAGCCCTTGGGCATCTCGCGCGCCGATGTCGCCCATCTCGCCGGCCTCGCGCGCATCGATCTGAGTGACGCTGAGCTCGACCATCTCGCGACCGAGCTGCCGTCGATCCTCGAGTACGTCGCCGCCGTCCAGCAGGCTGCTGGAGATGACGTCGAAGCGATGAGTCACCCGGTGCCGGTCAACAACGTGTTCCGCGAAGACGTCGTACGACCCAGCCTGACGCAGGACGAAGCGCTCGCCATGGCACCGGCTTCCGACCAGGGACGCTTCGGCGTGCCCAAGATCCTGGGTGAAGAATGAGCGATCTGACGAAGTCGACAGCCGACGTGCTGTCGCAGAAGCTTGCTGCGGGTGACGCCAGCTCGGTCGAGGTGACCCAGGCGCACATCGACCGCATCGCCGCTGTTGACGGCGCCATTCACGCGTTCCTGCACGTCGACGCCGAAGGCGCCCTTGCGACGGCCGCTGACATTGACGACCGCCGAGCCAAGGGTGAGAAGCTGCACGCCCTCGCCGGCGTGCCGATCGCGGTCAAGGACATCGTCGCGACGATTGGCCTGCCCACGACGTGTGGCTCCAAGATCCTCGACGGCTGGATCCCGCCGTACGACGCCACGATCACGCAGCGCATCAAGGCCGCCGGTCTGCCGATTCTCGGCAAGACCAACATGGACGAGTTCGCGATGGGCTCGTCGACCGAGCACTCTGCATACGGGCCGACCTTCAACCCGTGGGACACCACGCGCAGCCCGGGTGGCTCCGGTGGTGGCTCAGCAGCTGCGGTCGCCGCGTTCGAGGCTCCACTGGCGATCGGCACCGACACCGGTGGTTCGATCCGCCAGCCCGGCGCGCTCACCGGCACGGTCGGCGTGAAGCCGACGTACGGAGGAGTGAGCCGCTACGGACTTGTCGCCCTGGCAAGCAGCCTCGACCAGGCCGGCCCGGTCACCCGCTCGGTCCTCGACGCAGCACTCCTGCACGAGCTCATCGGGGGACACGATCCGTGCGACTCGACGAGCATCGACGAAGCCGTTCCGGCGGTCGTCGCCGCTGCACGAAGGGCAGACGTCAAGGGACTCAAGATCGGCATCATCACCGAGCTCGGCGGCGACGGCTTCCAGCCTGGCGTACGCGCTCGCTTCGACGAGGCTGTCGCGCTGCTGACCGGCGCGGGTGCCGAGGTTGTCGAGGTCTCGCTGCCGAGCCTCGAGCACGCCCTCGCCGCCTACTACCTCGTCATGCCGAGCGAGGCGAGCAGCAACCTCGCTCGCTTCGACGCGATGCGTTACGGCGTACGAGTTCCTCCCGCAGGTTCCGACGACCCGAGCGCCGAGCGGGTCATGGCCTCGAGTCGCGACGCTGGCTTCGGTGACGAGGTCAAGCGCCGCATCATCCTGGGCACCTACGCGCTCTCGAGCGGCTACTACGACGCCTACTACGGGTCGGCACAGAAGGTGCGTACGCTCATCGCCTCCGACTTCGCCGCTGCGTTCGCCCAAGTCGACGTGCTGGTCTCGCCGACCTCACCGACCACGGCGTTCGAGCTGGGCGCCAAGCTCGACGACCCCCTGTCGATGTACCTGCAGGACGTCGCAACGATCCCCGCGAACCTCGTGGGCATCCCCGGGCTCTCGCTGCCGATCGGCCTGGCCGACGAGGACAGCCTCCCGGTCGGCCTGCAGTTCCTGGCACCGCAGAAGGCCGACGACCGGCTCTACAATGCCGGAGCCGCGCTCGAACGACTCCTCGAGGAGAAGTGGGGCGGACAGTTGCTTGCCCAAGCTCCCGAGCTGGAGGTGGCCCGATGACCGAGACACTTGTGCCGTTCGACGAAGCCATCACTCGCTACGACCCCGTGATGGGTCTTGAGATCCACATCGAGCTCAACACCGCGACCAAGATGTTCTGCGGATGCCCGACTAAGTTCGGCGCCGAGCCCAACACGCAGACGTGCCCCGTATGCCTCGCGTTGCCGGGCGCCCTGCCGGTGGTGAACGCCAAGGCCGTTGAGTCCGCGATCCGTATGGGTCTCGCGCTCAATTGCGAGATCGCCGAGTGGTGCCGCTTCGCGCGCAAGAACTACTTCTATCCGGACATGCCCAAGAACTTCCAGACGTCGCAGTACGACGAGCCGATCGCATTCGACGGGTACGTCGACGTTGAGGTCGACGGCGAGACCTACCGGATCGAGATCGAGCGCGCCCACATGGAGGAAGACACCGGCAAGGCGCTGCACGTCGGCGGTTCCACCGGTCGCATCCACGGCGCTGACTACTCGCTGGTCGACTACAACCGTGCCGGCATCCCGTTGATCGAGATCGTGACGCGCACGATCGAGGTCCCCGCTGACAAGGCACCCGCCGTTGCGCGGGCTTACGTCTCGCACGTCCGTGACCTGATCGGTGGACTCGGCGTCTCCGACGTCCGCATGGACCAGGGCTCGCTGCGCGCCGACGTCAACCTCTCGCTGAAGCCCAAGGGCTCAACGACCCTCGGCACCCGTTCCGAGACCAAGAACGTCAACTCGTTCAGGTCAGTCGAGCGCGCCGTACGCTACGAGGTCTCGCGCCACGCGGGCATCCTCGACGAGGGTGGCAAGGTCCTGCAGGAGACCCGGCATTTCCAGGAGGACTCAGGCACGACCTCGTCGGGTCGCGAGAAGTCCGATGCCGACGACTACCGCTACTTCCCGGAGCCCGACCTCGCACCCGTCTCGCCGTCGCGTGAGTGGGTCGAGGAGCTGCGCAAGACACTGCCCGAGCCGCCGGCCGTACGCCGTTCTCGCCTGCAGGCTGACTGGGGCTTCTCTGATCTCGACATGCGCGACACGATTGGCGCGGGTGCGCTCGACTTGATCGTGGCGACTGTCGAAGCCGGAACGACCCCGCAGGCTGCCAAGAAGTGGTGGCTGGGCGAGATGGCGCGTCGCGCCAACGAGACCGGCTCTGATCTCGACGCGCTCGGCATCTCGCCGACGCAGGTAGCCGAGATCCAGGCACTCATCGACTCTGGGCGGATCAACGACAAGCTCGCCCGCTCGGTCTTCGACGGTGTGATCGCCGGCGAAGGCACGCCTGAAGAGGTCATCGTCGGGCGCAGCCTCGAGGTCGTCTCCGACGACGGTGCACTCGGTGCGGCTGTTGACCGGGCGATCGAGGGTGATCCTGATGCGGCCGAGAAGATTCGCGGCGGCAACCTCGGGGTCGCCGGCGCGCTGATCGGGGCCGTGATGAAGGAGATGCGCGGACAGGCGGATGCCGGCCGCGTACGAGAGCTCATCCTCGAAAAGCTGTCTTGACCTTCCGTCCCTCCTGACGTTCGATTCTGCCGTTCTCGAGTTGGTTGGGTATGGCGGTTTTGCTTCGATTTCCGGCGAATTCCGATAGCGTCGTGAGTAGCGTTCAGGGAGGGAGACCTGTGCTGACAGTGGGTGTCGACGAGCCCGAAGAGATCGCAGCGTGGCATCGCCGAGGTGCCGTGCGATTTTCCATCGCGCTCGTCATCATGATGACCGGTGCAGTTGTCACCGGCACAGCGTCGCTCGCAACTGCGGGCGTGCTGATCGGAGCCGCCGTCGTGGCGACCGTGGTGTTCGCTGTCATGACCCATTGGCGCGTCGCCGAGCGCCGCTCGACGCTCCTCCTGTGGCCGGTGTCGACCTGCTCGACCGTGGGCGTGCTTCATACCGTCACAGACTTCTCGGGTGCGCTGCTCGTGGGTCTGATCGTCCTAGCCTTCCAATTCGTGGGGATTACTCAGCCAAGCGGCCGCGGCCTCTGGTTGATGCTGCCCGCGGCTCTGCTCCACATGCACATCACCGAACTGAGCGGAAGGGACGCCGCCGTTCGGCTTCCCA
Organism: Aeromicrobium sp.; assembly: GCA_036676545.1. Lineage (GTDB taxonomy): Bacteria > Actinomycetota > Actinomycetes > Propionibacteriales > Nocardioidaceae > Aeromicrobium. The sequence continues at coordinate 6,740 of JAKFCR010000250.1, forward strand.
TCGCGATGCTCGTCTGGCTGGTCGTCAGCGAGGTGCCTGCGCGCCTACTCGGCGAGTTGCGCGACAAACAGCGCGTACTTGAGCAGCTGGCCGCGACCGATGCGCTCACGGGTCTGCTCAACCGTTCGCGTCTGAACGCCCATCTTGATCTTGCCGATGAGAGCAGCGCTGTCGCGCTGATCGACATGGATCACTTCAAGAAATTCAATGACGAGCGTGGCCACATTGCCGGGGACCTGGCGCTGATGGACTTCTCGGACGCGCTTCGAGCCGGTACCCGCGGGATCGATCTGGTGTTCCGCTACGGAGGCGAGGAATTTCTCGTGATCTTCCCTCGGACAACCGCCGAAGAAGCTGCCGCCACCCTTGACCGTTTTGCCAAGTCGTGGGCCGCGAGTGCATCCGGCCTCACGTTCAGCGCGGGTGTTTCAGCAGGCGGCGACAACGCTGTCAACACGGCCGATGAGCTTCTCTACAGGGCCAAGCGTGAGGGTCGCGAACGCGTACTCACGGTCGAACGCTCGCTGGCTCGCTAGTCGTTGACGCGTTCGCGCAACAGCTTGAGCTCTTCCATCACGATCTCGGGGAACTCGACCGGGATGAAGTGCGTCGACGCCAGCTCGCGATAGCGCGACCCCTCGACTCGCTTGGACGCCGAGAGCATGTCGCGTGCGCCGGTCAGCATGTCCCATTTGCCCGACAGGAACGTGACGGGCACGGCGATGGATGACAGTGACACCCGCTGGTGCTCCGATACTCCGATCGCGAGTTTGGCGTACCAGGACGGATGCGTCGTGCAGAACTCCTGGAGCAACGTACGCAGCTCGCCGACATCGGCCGCCGGGTTGATCAAGCGTGACCAGCGCAGCATGTTGGCAGTCGCGTTGGTCCATGGGATGCGCTTGGTGATCGGGGCGATCACGGGACCCGACCATCCGCCGGAACGTGCCAGACCGACCATCAGTCGTTTGGCGACGAACGGCGGCACCTTGATCGGCGCCAGCATCGTGGCAAACGTGTTGCCTGGCACGCCGGCCACCGCAAGGATCCCGTTCACCCGCTCGGGGAAGCGACCAGCCAGCTCGAACGCAACCGTGACACCTGCCGACCAGCTGACGACTGTGGCGGTCGTGACACCGGCGTGGTCCATGACAGCCACCGCGTCCTCGATGAACGCATCGAGATCTACCCGGTTGTCGACAGGTCGCGCCGAGCCGCCGGTGCCGCGGTGGTTCCACGAGATAACGCGTACTCCGCAGTCCGGCTTGAGCAATGAGGGCCACGCGTGTGGATTCGTACCGAGACCGTTCGACACCAGCACGACCGGGCCTTCAGCGTCGTTGGTCCAGGCCCGCAGCTTCGTCCCGTCTGCACTGATGACGTCGTAGTAGCGCACGAACGCGGTGGGTGTGGTCACGCCGTGAATTGTCGCACCCGCCTGAGTCGTGGTCAGAGGTTCGTCGCAATCGCGTCGACGAGACGCTCGGCACCGCCGTTGGACCAGGGCAGGAACAGGCTCGGTTCGGTCAGTTCGAGCTCGATGACCAGCGGCGATCCGTCAGCCGCGGTCACCAGGTCGACTCGGGCATACATCAGCCCGCCGCTGCGTCCGAGGATCTGGTCGGTTGCGGCGAGAGCCTGCGCCGCGAGGGCGTGCTGCGCGTCAGATGGTTCGCGCGCCATTGGGTTTTCACCCCGACCGTCACGGTCCTGGCGTACGCCTTCACCCTTGGCCAGGATTGCGCCCTTGCGGATCGCGTGCGAGAACGTACCGCCGAAGAAGAGCATCGCGGTCTCGCCCTCGTCGTCGACGGACGCGATGTAGGGCTGCGTCATTGACGTGCGCCCGGCGGCCACCAGCTCCGCAGAATGCGCATAGACGTCATCGCGGGACGTCCACCGCGCTGTGTCCTTCGAGCCGGCTGAGACGGTCGGCTTCACGACCCACTCGTCGTGCTCACCGATGTCGTCGCCGGGTGCGATGTCCCAGCGCGTCTCGATGATCGGTACGCCTGCTGCTTCGAGCTGGCGGAGGTAGATCTTGTCGGTGTTCCAGCTGATGACGTCGTGGCTGTTGTGAAGGTTGGGCACGGACGCGGTCCAGGCGAGGAACTCGTCGTGGCGGTTGATGTAGTCCCAGCACGAGCGCACGATCACGGAGTCGTACGCGGACCAGTCGACGGCGGGGTCGTCCCAGTTGGCGATCTCGGCGTCGATGCCACGCTGCGTGGCGGCGTCGAGCAGGAGGGGGAGGTCTTCATCCATGTCGCGGAAGGGGGTAGCGGAGGCAAAAGCGATGGTCACGCGCCTAGTGTATGGATGAAGCGATCTCCTTCAAGGTTGCCAAATCAAGCAAATGGCTTCACTATGGAGAAATGAAGCAAAACACTTCACTTGGAGACACAGCACCTCAGTACGCCGTGATCGGCGATCTGGTCGGCTCGCGTGAGCAGAAGTCGCGCGGAGAGGCCCAGCAACACCTGCTCAAAGCGCTCGATGCCGTGAACACCCGGCTCCCGGCAACCCAGAAGCTCGAACCGACGATCGGTGACGAGCTCCAGGGCGTGTACGCGAACCTGCACGACGCGCTCTATGCCACCGTGCTGGTGAGACTTGCGCTGCCCGAAAGCATGGACTGTCGCTTTGGCATCGGCGAGGGAGAGGTGGAGATCGTCGGCACCTCCGCGTACGGTCTGACACAAGACGGACAGGCATGGTGGTCAGCTCGGGAGGCTATTGATGACGCCAAGGCAAGGGGTCGCCACTTTCCCGGTCTTCGGACCCGGATCGTGCGCGAGGGATCTGACCAGGGGGATGTCGTGAACGCCTACCTGTTGTGTCGCGACTCGCTCGTGAGCGACTTCGACGGACGCCAGCGACGCATTGCGCTGGGCGTGCTCGATGGCAAGAAGCTCGCCGAGATCGCCGACGCCGAAGGCATCTCGACCTCCGCTGTGTCACAGCGCCACCGTTCGGGTGTCAGCGTGTTGGTCGAGTCGATTGCGGAGGTCCCTCGATGAGCGTCTTGGCAGTCCTGCTCGCGGCCATCGGTGCGGCTGACCTGATCGGCCGACGGATCATCTCTGGATTCGTCGTCGTGATCGTCGGACTGCTGCTGGTCGGCGCGGGTTGGAACACCCTGTGGCTGGCTCCGCTGCTCGGCATCGCGGTGTTCGTGTGGGTCGTCGGTGCCCGTAGCGAATCTTTCGCCGGCATCACGTTGCTCGCGGTCTACACCGTCGTGCTCCTCGCTCTGTCGGAGCAGCTCTCGTTCGACGACATACCGATCCAGGGCTGGTACGACGACCTCGACATACCGTCACTCGCGACCGTTCCGTTCGATCGTTTCGCACTCGGGCTCGGTGTCATCCTGTTCCTCACCACGGCCGCGAATGTCGTCGTACGCGAGGTTCTCACCCTGACCGGACCGCGCGTGCTCGAGCAGGAAGACGATCTCCAAGGTGGTCGAGTGCTCGGCCCATTGGAGCGCTGGTACGTGTTCGCCTGTGCTGTGACCGGCAACCTCGCCGCCATCGCGATCGTCGTCGCGGCCAAGGGCATCCTGCGGTTCCCCGAGATCTCGCGCGACAAGCCGGAGGGCTTGCGCGCTGAGTACGTCCTCATCGGCAGCTTCGTCAGCTGGGGCCTCGCGTTGTTGTTCGTCCCACTGTTCTAGGTCGTGGCCTGACGCCGGAGGAGCCAGTCGTACGCTTGGCGCATGGCATCTGACAAGCCCATCGACATCAAACCGCGCAGCCGTACCGTCACGGACGGCCTTGAGGCCACGGCATCACGTGGCATGTTGCGGGCCGTAGGTATGGGTGACGACGACTGGGAGAAGCCCCAGATCGGTGTGGCATCCAGCTGGAACGAGATCACGCCGTGCAACCTGTCACTCGACCGCCTGGCCAAGGCGGTCAAGACCGGCGTGCACAGCGGCGGTGGCTACCCGCTCGAGTTCGGCACGATCTCGGTCTCGGACGGCATCTCGATGGGCCACGAGGGCATGCACTTCTCGCTGGTGAGCCGCGAGATCATCGCCGACTCCGTCGAGACGGTCATGATGGCCGAGCGACTCGACGGCTCCGTCCTGCTCGCCGGCTGCGACAAGAGCCTGCCCGGCATGCTGATGGCGGCCGCGCGACTCGATCTGGCCAGCGTGTTCCTGTACGCCGGGTCGATCATGCCTGGCAACGTCGATGGCAAGGACGTGACGATCATCGACGCCTTCGAGGCTGTCGGCGCGTGCATCAAGGGACTCATCACCCGCGAACAGGTCGACAAGATCGAACGCGCCATCTGTCCCGGCGAGGGCGCCTGTGGCGGCATGTTCACCGCCAACACGATGGCCACTGCCGCTGAGGCACTCGGTATGAGCCTGCCCGGCTCGGCCGCGCCGCCGGCGATCGACAGCCGCCGAGACGAGTTCGCCGTCGCCTCCGGCGAGGCAGTCGTCGAGCTCCTGCGCAAGGGCATCACGGCCCGTCAGATCATGACCAAGGAGGCGTTCGAGAACGCCATCACCGTCACGATGGCCCTCGGCGGCTCCACCAACGCCGTGCT
>JAKFCR010000251.1:0-4960 GCA_036676545.1 Aeromicrobium sp.
GCCGTCAACGCCAAGGCGGCGAGCCCCAACTTCTTCCACGTCGTGTTCAACAACGGCGTGCACGACAGTGTGGGTGGCCAGCCGACGGCGATCGCCAACGTGGACGTCCCTGAGCTCGCCAAAGCCTCCGGCTACCGCGGGAGTACGCGCGTCCGCAGCTGTGACCAGGCGGCCGCTGCTGTAGCTGAGGCCCGCAAGGTCGGCGGTCCTTACCTGATCGAGATCCAGGTACGTCCGGGCAACCGCAAAGACATCGGACGACCCACGCGTACGCCGGTGCAGAGCAAGGAAGCCTTCAGCGCGGCTCTGAGGTCTGAACAGTCATGACCGCGCTGCCAGCGGATGATGGACGGCCCGGGATCTTTGGTCCTGGGTCACTCGCTGAGCTTCCCCGGGTCGTTCGCGAGCTCGGCCTCAGCCGCCTGCTTCTGGTCACCGGCAAGAGCAGCTTCACGGCGTCGGGTGCTGCAGACGTCCTCCCGGCTCTTGCTGAGGTTGCGACAGTCCAGCAGTGGTCCGACTTTTCGCCCAATCCCAGCGTTGAGGACGTCATCAGCGGGGTCAGCCAGGCGCAATCCTTCAAGCCTGACGGGATCATCGCGATCGGCGGCGGTAGCGCCCTCGACATGGCCAAGCTCCTCTCGGTCTTCGTCGACATGGATCCGACCGGGATCCGCGCGTCGATCCGTACAAATGCCGTCGCACGCCGCACACCAGCGCTGATCCTCGTACCCACCACCTCGGGATCTGGCAGCGAGGCGACCCACTTCGCGGTCGTCTACATCGACAAGGAGAAGTACTCAGTCGCGCACCAGTCGCTGCTGCCGGACTTCGTCATCCTCGATCCAAGCCTTACCGAGTCTGCGAGTGCCTATCAAAAGGCGACGTCGGTCGTCGACGCCCTTGCGCAGGCGGTCGAGAGCCGCTGGGCTCGAGGTGCCACTCACGCGAGCCAGTCGTTTGCCGATGCGGCGCTGGTGGACCTGTCCTCCTCAGCTGCGCCATTCGTCGGGGGAGACAGCCCGGCGTCCGTCCTTGCGGCCCGAGGAAGCTATCTGGCAGGGCGGGCCATTGACGTCTCCAAGACAACTGGAGCGCACGCCATGGCGTACGGGCTCACGAGCCGCTACGGGGTGAGCCACGGTCACGCCGTCGCGACGACACTCGGCGCCTTCGCGCGCGTCCATGCTGCGGAAGCCGCACGCGAGGGAGGCGACCTTGAGCGCAATCTGGACAGCATTGCCAGCCTGATCGGTGCCGATAGCCCGCATCAGGTTGGTGACCGGCTCGATGAGATCGCGAGACAGCTCGGCCTCGAGCTCAAGCTGGAGGCGCTCGGAGTGCCGCGGTCCGACCTCGCCCTGATGGCTGGTGAAGTGAATCGCGAGCGTCTCGCCAACAACCCGGTGGCGTTGGCGGAGTCCGAGCTGCTGGAGCTCCTCAACGGCTGCTGGTGATCCCCGTTTGAGTTGGTGCGCCATGGCCCCAGGCCAAGCGCAGAGGTGGTACTCCGGCTAGAATCTCGCAGGTATGCTCGGCGTCGCGCTGGGTTGGTGGGCGTCACCTCATACACTCGGGCGACAGGCGGCTGCACATTGCCGCCTGAGGGCACAACAGCGGAGGCAATATGGATTTCCAGCAGTTCATAGGCGTCCTTCGCGCGCGCTGGAAATTCATTGTGGTGACGCTGCTGATCGGCTCCTTCCTGACTGTGGGTCTGGCGATGAGCCGGGCAGCCGAATACGCCTCGACCGGCCGCGTCTTCATTGCCGTTCCGGACAATGGAGCCGAGGTCAACGACTACCTCTCGACCTACCTCGTGGCACAGCGCACCGCTTCCTACGCGGAGCTTGCCAAGGACCCCGTGCTGCTCCAGAAGGTCATTGACCGCACTGGCCTGCAGCTCAGTCGATCAGAACTTTCCGCACGGATCACGACCAAAGTGGTCACCAACACGCAGATCGTCGAGGTCAGAGCGACTGGGCTCACTCCGGTGGAAGCGCGAGACCTCGCCGAAGCCGAGATCACTGAGCTTGTTGCTCTCGTCAACGATTTTGAGAAGCCTACGAGCGACAAGCCCGCGGCGGTCGTCGCCAGGTCGACCGGCACGCCGCTGTTGAATCCAGTTCCTGTCGGCGTACCGCTGGTCCTGGTGGTGGCAATCGGCGTCATCCTCAGCTTCCTCGCCGGCCTTGTCGGGGCGCTGATCAAGGATCTCCTCGACATCTCGATCAAGTCTCGCCAGGACGTCGAGCACGCAGTCGAACTGCCAGTCATCTCGGCGCTGCCGCACGACCCGTCCGTCGCCAAGGATGCCCACAGCGCTGTTGCTCCAGGTAGCCCGCTCGCCGAAGGATTCCGCGTCCTTCGAGCCAACCTGCGATTCGCCGACCTCGATTCCAGCGGTCAGATGATCCTGGTGACCAGCGCGCTCCCCAACGAGGGCAAGACGCTCACCGCGGTCAACCTCGCGCAGTCGCTTGCCGCAACAGGCCAGTCCGTCCTTCTCATTGACTGCGATCTCCGCAGCCCGAGCGTTGCAGCCAACCTCGGACTCGAGAATGCCGTCGGAATGCTGTCGGTCCTGCTCGGCCACATCTCGCTGAGCGATGCTGTCCAGGCCCACTCCAGTGGACTTGACGTCCTACCCACCGGACCTCGTCCGCCCAACCCGTCTGAAGTCCTCGAGACGGATGCAGTCGGCAACCTCTTGAGCGTGGTTCGCGAGGCCTACGACGTGATCGTGATCGACGCACCTCCGATCCTGCCTGTTGCAGACACGTCGACGTTGGTTCGCCACGTTGACGGGGTCCTGCTCGTTGCCCGTTACGGCCGTACCCGCAAGGACGTCCTCCGGCTCGCCGCGGAGCGCATCCTTGGACTCAACGGTCGTCTCTACGGCGTCGTGCTCAACGGCATCCCGCGTCGAGGTGGCGGCGGCTATGGCTATGGCTACGGCTATGGCTACGGCGCAACCTTCGAGCGTCCCGAGATCTCCAGCCCGCGCCCGGTGCAGGGTGGGGGCCGACGTCGCGTCGGCGATGACCCCGCAGCGCACGAAGTCTTCCGCTGAGCTGAAGGCGTTCGATCAGCGAGCGTTGGTCAGCGGAAGTCGACCAGCATCGTGTCGGGCGGTTCCGCCTCGACCGTGAGACTGCTCTTGTCGACGCGGGCGCGTACGCAAGTCGTCTCGTGACGTAGCCGGAGGAAGCCGGTCTGCTGTCCGTACTCCATGAACAGGTCGCGTACCTGCGACAGTGCGGCGTCGCCGACTGTCGGATGCTTGGTGGCCTCGGCGAAGCGCATCAGGCCGGGGAGGTCGAGCTTCTCCCACGTGCCGAACTCGTGGGTCTCTGGCTCGTGGAACAGCCCTGACGCCGTGAACGTGTCGACGGGTGTCGGCGGCGCGTCGCGGTCGCCCGTGATCTCGCGAAGCTTGCGCATCCACGGGATCGAGTGGTCGTAGCGCTGCGAGATGGTCGACAGGAGCCCGTCGCGGCGCAGCACCCGGGCGTACTCCGCCAAAGCCGTCGGTGCTTCGCGGACCTCGTGAGCAATGACGACGTCGAAGGCATCGGAGAGGAACGGCAGACGCTCGCCGGCGGTGCGGACGTACTGGATGTCTTCGTGGCGGCTGGCAGTGACATCGTCGCCGGCGACAACAACCTCGTGACCCTGCTCGACGAGCTCGTATGCGACGGCGCCATCGCCAAGGTGCAACACGCAGGCGAGCCGGTCCCCGACCAGCCACTTGGCGGTGCGATCTTGCGGGGAATCGGTCACCTTCTGAGGCTACCGGGCCGGTGCACGGCTGGCCGGTACGCTTCGGGCGTGTCCGATCCGTTCATCTCAGCAGCTCAGCTCGAGGGCATCCCTTCCGCGTACGCAGCAACCCGCGACGGCATTGACTCGCTGCTTCGCGATCGTGGGCTGCGTCAAAGCACCCCCGACCACACCGCCAGGTCGCTCCTACTGGGCGCGGCCGCAACCGCATCGCTCGAGGGCAGTGCATACGAGCCCGACGAGCTGGCCGCAGGCGGCGGCGACGCAACTGCTCGCGGCGCCGTGCGGCTCTCGACCGAGCTCCTGGGTCTGATCCCGGTGTGGAAGCGTTCGCCCGTGCAGGCCATAGCCCGTATGCATGCGTTGGCCGCCGGTGGATCCGTCGATGACGAAGATCTCGGTCGTCCGGTCAATCCCGACGGTGTGGCCCGGCTGACGGAGCTCGCCTGGATGATCGGTCAACCGACCGAGGCACCGGGTCTTGTCGTGGCCGCGTTGGTGCACGCCGAGATCATCGCGGCGGGCGCATTCGGCACTCACAACGGCGTTGTCGGTCGTGCGGCCGAGCGTCTCGTGATGGTCTCGAAGGGTGTCGACCCGGCGTCCGTGACGGTGCCCGAGCTTGGCCATGCCGCCGTACCTGAGGGCTATCGCTCGGCGCTGGCGGCATATGCGAGCAAGAAACCCACCGGCGTGCACCAGTGGCTGATGTACTCGTCTGCCGCGTTCACCCGGGCGGCCGAAGCCTCGCCACTTGCGGGCTAGTCACACAGAGCGGCGGCGCCAATTCCAGAGGAATGGACGCCGCCTGGCCAGCTAGCTCAGCTACCAGGCGTGCTGGATCTGAGTCGTCGTGTCTCCGCTTGAATCCCTGAGTGGAACGAAGATCTGCGAGCAACTGTCCCATTTAGACGGGTGATCGCCGCGTGGGTACTGGGCCGCTGTGCCGTCTGTGGTGGGGGTCCCCCCACGAGCTTCAACGGAGGAATTCCCACATTTAGTTTTCAGTCCCGCGAGTAGGGGGCTTGTCTGAGGTCTTGTTCCTTTTGTACGCCGGTGGTCCGGACGGCAACAGCCCTACTCGCGCGTAACGTTGTGCACTTTCTTTCACAAGCGCGGTTCGCCAGAGTCAGACGGTGACGCGCTTGCGTCGCGTCACCAGGGCAACGGTGATCGC
>JAKFCR010000252.1:0-5555 GCA_036676545.1 Aeromicrobium sp.
TCGGGAAGTTCTCGATGGCGCGCTGGGTCTGGGCGCTCCACAAGGCGTCAACAGGCACCTTGACCTCGCCCATGGTGTCGTGCTCGATGCGGTATTCGGTCATGAGGCTGACGATATCGCTGCGGTCTTTGCCGCTTTCAGGTGGCTCAGAAGGCGGAGATCGAGCTCGGCGCGCGCTGGGGGCGACTGAGTCCGCGTACGACTGCTTCCTGTCCGTGACGACGCAGCGCCACCCCGGCAAGGAGGTGTACGACGTGCTCCACGGTGTTGTCGGGGAACTCCGGCAGCGGCAGGCCGACGCTCGCCGCCAGGTCGTCGGAGTGCACGACGATCTCCATCGACCTCGTCGCGAGGAAGTCGTCAGTCGTCAGTGACCAGCCCTGCCACGGAATGTAGACGTGGTCGGGCGAACGGGGTGTCGCGAGCAGCTCGGGAAGATGTGCGAGCGCTCTGGCTGCCTGGGCAAGGACGGTTGCGTGGCCGTCGGTCGCACCTTCGTCCGCTGCGTGCCTGATCGAGAGGTTGGCCTCATCCTCGGGGCCGGCTTTGACCCAGTCGGCTCGCGCGTAGTGGTCGAGCAGGGCGATGGGTTGCACCGTCGAGGGAGGGGTGTCGAGGGCGCTGACGACATGGGTGGCTTGTGCCAGCAGGTGGTGGGCGAGACCCCCGACCGTCATTCCTGCGCAGGCACTCTCGTTGTTCCACACCTTGGCCACTGCGCTGTCGCTCGCCAATGAGAACGCCGTATGGCATGCGTTGACGAACGCGGAGCGATCGAACGGATCCATGCCTACGGAGCCTAATACGGCACTGGTTGCTGGCGTGTTTCGCGCTCAGTCCGTGGCGGGGTAGCCGATGCCTTCGGAGCGCGCTCGCTCCATGTCGTCGGCAAGGTGCGGCTGGTTGTACGGGCCGGGCTCGCGAAGTCGGTCGATCACGTTCTGGACGGTGACGGGGTCCTTGTCCTGGCTCATCTTGACCTTGCAGGTGAACCGGTCGACGGGGATGCGCAGGCCGACGGTTCCGCGCGCAATCGGCGGCGCCCACTCCTGGTCGAGCCACATCGGATCGTCGACGTGCTGCTCGAAATGGGCGACGAGCTTGGTCAGCACGGCCAGGTTGGCGTCGGCGTCGAGGATCTGGGGCGTGCCGTGGCAGTGGACTGCACTGAAGTTCCACGTCGGAGCCTTGATCGAGCCGGGCTCGTACCAGCTGGGCGACACGTATCCGTGCTGTCCCTGGAACACGATCAGCACCTCGCGGTCAGCGAAGTCGTGCACCTTGTCGTCTGGCCGACCGACGTGGGTGACCAGGACGAGCTCGTCGGTGGTGTCGTCGAGAAGGAACGGGTAGTGCGATGCGACCAGCTCGCCGCCGTTGTTGCTGACGATCATCGCCCAGGGATTTTCGGCGATGATCTGCCGTACGACCGCAACATCAGTCGTCGCGTGGAAATCGCTGTGCCTCATGAGGACACAGACCGCTTGGTGTTGCGTTCGATCGCGTCAATGAACGTGTCGTAGAGCTCGGGCGGCAGGTCGTGGCCCATTCCGCCGATCTCGATGTGATCGGCTCCGGGGATCGCGGCCGCGGTGGCCTTGCCTCCCGAACGGTGCACCAGCGGGTCCTTCATGCCATGGATGACCGTCACCGGCAGATCGAGCTTGGCGAGGTCTTCGGTGCGATCGGTCGCGCTGAGCACGGCCAGCATGTGTCGTACGGTTCCGCTCGCCGACCAGCCGCGGTCGTACGTCTCGATCGCGCGAGCGCGAGTGGCTTCCTCGGCGGCGGGGAAGGCTGGCGAGCCGATGACGGCCGATGCTCGCAGGGACCTGGCGATATAGGTGTCGCGGGTGTTGCCGGCTGACGACATGAGTGCCGGGATGACACGAGGGTTCTGCCAGCCGACCGTGCGCTTGCCGGTCGTCGACATGATCGAGGTCAGGGACAGGACGCGCTCTGGGTGGGAGATGCAGATCGTCTGCGCGATCATGCCGCCCATCGAGACGCCGACCATGTTGACCCGGTCTAGTCCGAGGTGGTCGAGGAGTCCAAGGGCATCCTCGGCGAAGTCGGCCAATCCGTACGGCGGTGTGACGCGGCCGAGGTAGGCCTTGTAGACCGTCGACTTGGCGACCGGGTGGTGATCGAGCTTGGTCGAGCGGCCGGTGTCGCGGTTGTCGTAGCGGATGACGAAGAAGCCCCGCGCGGCAAGGCGTTCGCAGAAGTCGACGGACCACCAGTTCATCGGCCCGCCCATGCCCATGATCAGCAGGAGCGGCGGATCCTCGGCGTTGCCGAAGGTCTCGTAGCAGATGTCGATGCCCGAGGGCAGCGACGCAAACAGCTCTCCCGATGAAGTCATGCGTCCCTCAATGTGTGGAGCCTGTGGCTCACTTTTCGTAGTCGATGGCGGAGTAGGCCTGGAGCTTCTCCAGGCTGTGCTCGCTGGTGATCTTGCGGATCGTACCGCTGCGGGAGCGCATCACGATCGACTCCGTATAGGCCTTGCCGGCGCCGTAGCGGACTCCGTGCATGAGCTCGCCATCGGTGATGCCGGTTGCCACGAAGAAGCAGTCGTCGGCGTTGACCAGGTCGTTGGTCATGAGGACGCGGTCGAGGTCGTGACCCGCGTCGATGGCGCGCTGACGCTCGTCATCGTCGATCGGCCACAGCTTGCCCTGGATCGTGCCGCCGATGGCCTTGATCGCGCAGGCGGTGATGATGCCTTCGGGGGTACCGCCGATGCCGATCAGCAGGTCGACACCTGTGTCGGGGCGCGCTGCCGTGATGCCGCCGGCGACATCGCCGTCGATGATGAACTTGATGCGGGCTCCGGCGGCGCGGATCTCGTCGACGATGCCCTGGTGACGCGGCCGGTCGAGTACGCAGACCGTGACGTCGCGGACCGAGATGCCCTTGGCCTTGGCCACGAGCGAGATGTTCTCGGCGACTGGCAGACGGATGTCGACGACATCGGCAGCCTCAGGGCCGGCGATGAGCTTCTCCATGTAGAACACGGCAGACGGGTCGTACATCGAGCCGCGGGGCGCAACTGCCATGACCGACACCGCATTGGGCAGGCTCTTGGCTGTGAGCGTCGTGCCGTCGATCGGGTCGACGGCCACGTCGGTCTCCGCGCCGGTGCCGTCGCCGACCTGCTCGCCGTTGAACAGCATGGGGGCTTCGTCCTTCTCGCCCTCGCCGATCACGACGATGCCGTTCATGGGAACGGTGTTGATGAGCTTGCGCATCGCGTTGACCGCGACGCCGTCGGCGCCGTTCTTGTCGCCGCGTCCGACCCAGCGTCCTGCGGCCATCGCTCCTGCCTCGGTGACTCGTACGAGGTCGAGCGCGAGGTTGCGGTCTGGGGCTTGGGAGTCTGGCTGGAGGCGGTCCACGGCCGCATCTTACCGGTACGCCGTGGGGGTCCGCGAAGTCAGGAACGTAGGGTGACAGCGCTGAAACAGTCAGTGTCGTTGGAATGGGAGCACCCGTATGAGCTCGACCGGATCGTCGCGTGGCAACCCGTCGATGGGTGATGTCGTGCGATCGGTTGCGGTGCTCGGTGCCCTGGTCGTCGCCCTGTGGGGTTTCGGCCAGCTTTTCGTCAGAACGCCGGACGACACGATCAAGCCGATCGACTACGTGGACACGGTGCGCAGCGCCCGCCCCGCCGCCGAGTTCGAGCTGCTGGCTCCGGCTTCGCTGCCCAAGGGATGGGTCGCCACCGCGGCAAAGTTCACGCCCACGACGTGGCACCTCGGCGTGGTCACCGATGACGAGGAGTACGTCGGGCTCGAGCAGTCGAAGGTCGCTGCGAAGCAGCTCATCGACGTGTACGCCAAAGGCAGCAAGGCGGACGGCACCGTCACGATCGACGGCGAGACGTGGGACCTGCGCAAGGGTCCTGACGGTGACGTCACCTTCGTACGTACCGAGTCAGGGCTGACGACGCTTGTGACAGGTGAGGCGCCGCGGGCTGAGGTCGAGGCTTACGTGTCGTCGCTCTCCGCATCCTGATCCTGAGCATCCTGATCAGTCTGGCGAGCAGCGGCAGCCAGACGTGAACGAGCGCCATCGAGCCACTGCTGGCAGACCTTGGCCAGCAGCTCGCCGCGTTCCCACAAAGCGAGCGACTCATCGAGGCTGGTGCCACCGACCTCGAGCTGCTGCACCACGGAGATGAGCTCGTCGCGGGCCTGCTCGTAGGGGATCTCTGGTGTGTCAGCCATGGTCCTCATCTTTGCTGGTGGTGTCTGTGGTGCGTACGCCGACGTTGCCGTCAGCCAGCCGGACGCTGAACTCGACATCGGGCGCGACCTGGTCGATCGACCGCAGGACTGTGCCGTCAGCCAGGTGTGCCACGGCGTAGCCGCGCTCCAGAGTCGCAAGCGGTGACAGCGCTCGGACGCGCGCCAGGTGGTGACCGATCTCGTCGCCGGAACGATCGAGGCGGTGCGTGACTGACCGTCGCGCCCGGTCACGGGCATCGTGGATGACGCTCTCTTGTAGGTCGACGACGGTCAATGGGTTGGCCATCACGGGACGCGACCGGATGGCTGCGAGTCCCCGTGATTCGCGCTCGAGGATCGCCCGGATGGCCATGGAGGCGCGCTCGCGCATCGAGGCGACTCCCGCGAGCTCCTCGCGTACGTCGGGGACGAGGCGTTTGGCCGCATCGGTTGGCGTTGACGCGCGCAGGTCAGCGACCAGGTCGAGCAGCGGGACATCGGGCTCGTGGCCGATGGCGCTGACGACCGGCTTCGCGACAGCGTAGACCGCGCGGATGAGGCCCTCGTCGGAGAAGGGCAGGAGGTCTTCAATCGATCCACCGCCGCGGGCGATCACGATGACGTCGACCGAGTCGTCCTGTGCCAGACGCTGGAGCGCCCCCATGACGTCAGCCGCGGAGCTGCTGCCCTGCATCAGGGCGTGGCGGACGACGAACCGAACGTCGGGCCAGCGCAGGCGGGCATTTTCGAGGATGTCGCGTTCGGCGGCTGAGGCCTTGCCGGTGATCAGGCCGATGCCGCGTGGGAGCAGTGGCAGCGGCTTCTTGAGTCGAGGGTCGAACAGGCCTTCGGCGGCGAGCAGCTGCTTGCGGCGCTCGAGCTGGGCAAGCAACTCACCTTCGCCCTGAGGTCGTATCTCGCGCAGCTCCAGCGACAGCGAGCCGCGTGGCGAGTAGAACGTCGGCTTGGCGTGCACGATGACGCGTGCGCCTTCGGTGATGGGCGTCGGGGACGCATCGAGGATCATCGAGCTGCAGGTCGCGTCGATCGAGATCTTGGCGGTGAGGTCACGCAGGGTCAGGAAGCAGACGCCCTGTCGACGGGTGAGCTGGGCGATCTCGGCCTCGACCCAGACGGCACCGAGCCGGGCGATGTAGCCGTCGAGGAGCTGCGAAATCTGCCGCAGCGGGGCGGGCTTCTCCGCCGACGTCTCGAGTGCCATACGCACACCCTAGGGGGATGGAACGACAGCGCGACCCCTCACGGTGATGAGGGGTCGCGCTGGTTGGTGATGCGAATCAGGGGCGGCGTACGACGTAT
>JAKFCR010000253.1:0-6437 GCA_036676545.1 Aeromicrobium sp.
CTCGCGCTGGTCGGCAACACGCTGATCGGGTCCGGCCACTACATCAAGAAGCGCCTGGACGCCGACATGTCGGCGGAGGAGATCGTCGACTTCCTCGTACTCCGGCTGGCCACGGCTCTTCGCGAAGAGATCCCTTGGCGACCGGGTGCGCACGAGCTCATCCACGAAGTGCACGCGGAGGGAACGCCGCAGGCTCTGGTGACGATGTCGTATGCATCGATCGCGGAGCCGATCACCGCGCGGACTCCCTTCTCTGCCGTCGTCACCGGCGACATCGTCACCAACGGCAAGCCGCACCCGGAGCCCTATCTGATGGCGGCCGAGATGCTCGGCGTCGACGCAGCCGACTGCCTGGCCATCGAAGACTCGGGCACGGGCGCGACCTCTGCCAACGCCGCCGGTTGTCAGGTACTCGTGGTCCCGCACTTCGTCAACGTCCCCGACGCACCGCGGCGTACGCAGCTTCCGACCCTCGAGCACGTGGGACCGGACGCCCTCCGCGCCTTGTTCGACTGAGACCGCTAAGGGACGAGCGGAACTTCAGGCACGATTTCGGGGAAAGGCGGGGGAGTGCCACCCCATTCGGGGCAGATCGCCTGGTGGGAGCACCACTTGCAGAGGCCGCTCTTCTTTGGCGGGAAGTCACGGCGCTCGACGGCCGACGCGATGGCATCCCACAGGGCCAAGACCTTGCGCTCAGTTGCGAGTAGCTCGTCTTCCTTCGGCTCGTAGGTGATGAACGAGCCGTCGCCGATGTACATGAGCTGCAGCAGGGTCGGCAGGATGCCGCGAGTGCGCCAGATGACGAGTGCATAGAACTTCATCTGGAAGAGCGCCTTGTCCTCATAAAGAGGGTTGGGGGCCTTTCCAGTCTTGTAGTCGACGACACGAATGCGTCCATCGGGCGCGATGTCGATTCGGTCGACGATTCCGGCGAACGTCAGCCCGGACTCGTGCTCGAAGCTGATCTTCTCCTCGCGAGTGTGAGGCCCCAGATAGCGCGGATCCTCCATACGGAAGTAGGTCTCGAGCAGCGTGATCGCTGATGCGAGCCACTCGGTCTCGTCAGCGGCTTGCTCGGACGTGAACAGCTCGGCGAGCCTGGGCTCCTCGGCACGTAGCTTGTCCCACTCGGTCGGCAGCAGCTTGACGGCCGCGTCGAGCGTACGGCTCTCGGCCGGCTCAGCCAGCAGGTCCTCGAGAACGGCGTGCACCAGCGTGCCGCGAACCATCACCGCGTCAGCGGGCTCAGGCAATCGATCGATCACCCGCAGCCGGTAGCGCAGCGGGCACGCAAGAAAGTCGCCCGCGCGGCTTGGAGACAGCGAGCTGCGCACAGTGACACCTGGTGTCACGTCGTGAAGCTCAAGCTGTGGTGCGTCCATTCCTGCAGGCTAGCCCCGGCCACTGACTGAAATCTGGAACCACGCGGTGAGGCGATAGGTTGAGCCAGTGAACGAGCGCCCCCTTCCCAAACCGGCCGGCACATGGCGTCTCGGTCGCGTCGGTGGAGTAGACCTGCTCATCAAGCCGTCGATCGTGCTGATGGGTGTCGTACTCGTTGCCCTCTTCGCACCGCGGTTCGATGACCGGTCGGATGCCAATCCGTATGCGCTCGCGACGGCGTTCGTCATCGCGTTGTACGTCTCGGTGTTCATTCACGAGCTCGCGCATGTGTTCGCAGCACGTCAGTTCGGAATGCGCGTGCAATCGGTCACCCTGCACCTGTTGGGCGGTGAGACGCTGATCGAGGGCGAGAGTCGTACCCCTTGGCAAGAGCTGTGGATCTCGATCTCTGGCCCGCTCACCTCGCTGGGCATCGGCGTCTCGTCACTCTCGCTGTCCAGGTCGATGGACGGTACGACCTCGGACATCCTGTGGTCGGTCGGCTACGTCAACATCCTGGTCGCCATCTTCAACATGCTTCCCGGACTGCCTCTCGATGGTGGACGGGTCTTCCGCGCGATCATCTGGCAGATCACCGGGCGCGAAGAGACCGGCGTACGCATCGCCGCGTGGATAGGCCGGGCCGCAGCCATCGGCGTAGTCGCGTTTGCACTGCTGAACCGCGACGGCGACAACCAGCTCGGCGTCAACATCGCGATCGCCCTGCTGGTCGCATGGTTCCTCTGGCAGGGAGCCAGCGATGCACTGCGCAACGCCAGCCGTTCATCACGAATCAACATGCTTGTGGCCCGTTCCATGGTCGATACCCAGCAACCGCCCCCCGAAGGAGCTCCCCGATTGTCAGCCGAACTTCATGGCTCAGCCCTCCTGCGCGCCATGGCCGCTCATCCAGCTGACGTCTATGCGCTCACCGAGGCCGACGGTTCGGTCGTGGGTTCGCTCTCGGCACGCGCCGTCGACGACGCCTACCGGGCCAGCCGATGAGCGCCGGTATGCGGAGTGGAGCGCTGATCGAGGGGGAGTGGGTACGACTCACCGACCCCAAGGGCCGCAAGCACAACCTCAAGCTTGAAGCCGGCGCACAGTTCTCCACCAAGAAGGGGCAGCTCAATCACGACGACATGATCGGGCACCCCGAAGGCATCGTCATCGAGTCGTCGATGGGTGCGTTCTACCAAGTCTTCAGACCACTGCTGTTCGAGTACGTGGTGTCGATGCCGCGTGGCGCAGCGATCATCTATCCCAAGGACGCCTCGCAGATCATCACGATGGCCGACATCTATCCCGGCGCGCGGGTCGTCGAGGCTGGTGCGGGCTCGGGAAGCCTGACGTCATATCTGCTGCGCGCGATCGGCCCGGAGGGAACGCTGGGCTCGTACGAGATCCGCGAGGAGTTCGCGGAGAACGTACGTCGCAACGTCGAACAGGTCGCCGGAACCGACGTGCCGGGCTGGACCCTGACAGTTGGTGACGTCAAGGAAGCAATCACCGAGACCGAGATCGACCGGCTCATCCTCGACATGGTCGACCCGTGGAGCTGCATTCCGCTCGCGGTCGAGCGACTCGTCCCGGGCGGGATCATTTGCGCGTACGTCGCCACGACCACGCAGCTGTCGCTCTTCGTCGAGAGCATCCGGGCGGATGGCGGGTTCACCGAGCCGCACGCGTGGGAGACGCTAGAGCGCAGCTGGCACCTGGAAGGCCTCTCGGTCCGACCAGACCACAAGATGAACGGGCACACCGCCTTCCTCGTCACGGCCCGCCGGATGGCTCCGGGCCAACAGTCGTTGGAGAAGTCCCGTCGCCCCGCACCGGGTGCGTACGGCCCTGACTACAAGGGCCCGCGACCCTTCGGCGTTGAGGTCGAAGAGGAGTCGTAAGAAAAACGACACCTTTGTGTGTCTGAGATGACACCCATTCGCGTGGGGCAGGCAGGTAGTGTCGGCCGTACGAGCAGGAGGTGGCTATGACCGAGAACGAGCCCGTCCAGAAGCATGGTCAGACCAGCGAGACCGAGCAGGAGCTTGGCTACTTGCGCGCGGAGGTCGAGCACCTCCGCCGTCGGCTCGGCACTGAGGGTTCCACCGACTCGCGACTCAGCGAGATAGAAGCCAAGCTCTCGGCCACCAATGCTCAGAACGAGCGACTGACGTCGACGCTGCGCGAAGCGCGCGACCAGATCGTCACGCTCAAGGAAGAGGTCGACCGGCTGGCACAGCCGCCGACCGGATTCGGAACATTCCTCAAGCGAAACGATGACGACTCGGTCGACGTGTTCACCGGGGGACGAAAGCTTCGAGTCAACGTCAGCCCCACGGTCGACAAGGACAACCTCCGCAAAGGCCAGGAAGTCATCCTCAACGAAGCGATGAACGTCGTCATGGCGCTCGACTTCGAGCAGACCGGCGAAGTTGTGTCGCTCAAGGAGATCCTCGCCGACGGCGAACGCGCCCTGGTGATGGGCAATGCCGACGAGGAGCGCGTCGTACGTCTGGCCGAACCGCTGCTCGGGCTCAAGATCCGCCCCGGCGATTCGCTGCTGCTCGACAGTCGTTCCGGCTATGTCTACGAGCGGGTCCCCAAGAGCGAGGTCGAGGAGCTTGTCCTGGAAGAAGTTCCGGACATCGACTACGACAGCATCGGTGGACTCAAGAGCCAGATCGAGTCGATCCGTGACGCGGTCGAGATGCCATACCTACACCCTGAGTTGTTCATCGAGCACGAACTCAAGCCGCCCAAGGGCGTACTGCTCTACGGGCCTCCAGGTTGTGGCAAGACGCTGATCGCGAAGGCGGTCGCAGCGTCGCTCGCCAAGAAGGTCTCCGAGCGCACCGGTGAAGAGGGACGTTCCTACTTCCTCAACATCAAGGGCCCTGAGCTACTCAACAAGTACGTCGGCGAGACCGAGCGGCACATTCGCCTGGTGTTCCAGCGTGCCCGGGAGAAGGCCAGCGAGGGCACCCCGGTCATCGTGTTCTTCGACGAGATGGACTCGCTGTTCCGCACCCGCGGCTCAGGCGTCTCCTCCGATGTCGAGAACACGATCGTCCCGCAACTGCTGAGTGAGATCGACGGCGTCGAAGGGCTCGAGAACGTACTCGTTATCGGTGCGTCCAACCGCGAAGACATGATCGACCCCGCGATCCTGAGACCTGGTCGTCTCGACGTGAAGATCAAGATCGAGCGTCCCGACGCCGAGTCCGCCCGTGACATCTTCAGCAAGTACCTCACGCCCAACCTGCCGCTTCACTCTGAAGACCTGGCGGAGTGGAGCGGTGATCGTGCTGCCTGCGTCAACGGAATGATCCAGCGGACCGTCGAGCGGATGTACACCGAGTCCGAGGACAACCAGTTCCTCGAAGTCACGTACGCCAACGGAGACAAGGAAGTCCTCTACTTCAAGGACTTCAACTCCGGCGCCATGATCCAGAACATTGTCGACCGTGCCAAGAAGATGGCGATCAAGGATCTCCTTGAGAGCGGTCAGAAGGGTCTGCGCGTGCAGCACATGCTGCAGGCGTGCCTCGACGAGTTCAAGGAGAACGAGGACCTGCCCAACACGACCAACCCCGATGACTGGGCGCGGATCTCGGGCAAGAAGGGTGAGCGCATCGTGTTCATCCGCACCCTCATCTCGGGCAAGAGCGGCAACGAGCCGGGTCGGTCGATCGACACGGTCGCCAACACGGGCCAGTACCTCTAGCTCTTGGTGAACGACCTTCGCGTTGCCGCCTACGACAGCGCCGACGCCCAGCTGCTGACTGCCGAGGTGCAGGCGATCTACAAGCAGCGCTATGGCGGTGAAGGCGACACGGCCCCTGTGGACACCACCGAGTTCGACGGTGCCAACGGTCGATTCTTCATGGTCTACGTCGACGGTGTGCCAGCAGCGATGGGCGGCTGGCGCTGGCACGGTGCTCCGCTTTCGAAAAGGAAGGACGCGGAGATCAAGCGGATGTTCGTTCGCGAGGCGTACCAGCGCCGCGGACTGGCGCGAGTCATCCTCGCCGAGCTCGAACGGACTGCAGCGGAAGCCGGGGTCGAGCGGTTGATCCTCGAGACCGGGCTGGAGCAGCCAGAGGCGATCGCGCTCTATCGAGCAGCGGGATACGAAGACGTACCCGCCTTCGGCTATTACGCCGACGAGGAGCTCAGCGTGCACCTCGGCAAGAAGTTGTAGCTATTCGACCTTGTGGCCGCGGCCCTTGACCCGAACGTCGTTCTTGTCGGCCTTGTCCGTGTTCGGGACCGAGATCACGGCGCCTCCGTCGGTGTCGAGGATCGTCGCGGTGATGTACGACGCCGCGTCCGACGACAGGAAGAGCGCGCTGTCGGCCACGTCGTCAACCGTGCCCCAGCGGCGCAGGGGCATCGACTGGCCGATGTGGTCCTTCATTTCTTGGGTCGGCGAGACAACGTTCTCCATGCCCCAGGAGCCCTCGATCGGTCCGGGGGAGATGCCGTTGACGCGGATGCCCTCGGGCCCCCACTCGAGCGCGAGGACCTTGATCAGCATGTTGACGCCGGCCTTGGCTGCGCACACGTGCGCCTGGAAGTTCAGCGGACGTACGGCCTCGGGTGCCGTGATCGCGATCATCGACGCGCCGCGTTTGTTGAGCACGTCGTAGCTGGCGCGGAAGACGTTGAACGTGCCGACGAGGTCGATGTCCACGACGGCCTTGAAGCCGTTGGCCGACATCTCGGCAGCGGGGGCGTAGAAGTTGCCAGCCTGACCGGCAACGACGAGGTCGATGTTGCCGAGCTCTGCGGCGGTGGCCTTCATGGCTGCGTCGATCTGGTCGTAGTCGCGGACATCTCCCGCGTAGCCACGTACTTCGCCGCCGATCTGCTTGAGCTCGTCCACGGCAGCGTCGACGCGCTCCTGGTTGCGGCTCAGCACGGCGACTTTGGCGCCATGCTCGGCGTAACGACGGGCAATCTGCAGGTTCATGCCTCGGGTGCCACCGGCGACGAACGCCACCTTGCCAGCGAGGATCCCAGTTCCAAACGTGTCAGTCATGGGAAAACTA
>JAKFCR010000254.1:0-8581 GCA_036676545.1 Aeromicrobium sp.
TCGGGATGGGACTCAGCCCGCGCCTTGGCGTCAGCGATCGTGTCCCAGGGAAAGTCCGGGAATCGTGCGGATACCGCCGCAGCGGGAATCACTCGTCGTGTTCCTGCGGTGGCAGCGCTTCGATGATCGGGTGATCCTTGTCGATCTTGCCGAGCTTGGCAGCGCCGCCGGGCGAACCGAGGTCGTTGAAGAAGTCGACGTTGGCGGTGTAGTAGTCCTTCCACTCCGCCGGGGTGTCGTCCTCGTAGAAGATGGCCTCGACGGGGCACACCGGCTCACACGCACCGCAGTCGACGCATTCGTCGGGGTGGATGTAGAGCATGCGATTGCCCTCATAGATGCAGTCCACCGGACATTCGTCCACGCATGCGAGGTCCTTGAGGTCCACACACGGCTGGGCGATTACGTAGGTCACGAGGTGTTCTCCTTCGAAGGTTCCACTCCATTATCCCGTGGCCGCCAAGATATCCGCGCAGCAGGTCCATACGTGGACATGAAACGCTGGGGGCGTGACCCCAGACGCTCCGACAGTCGGCCAACGCGTCGTCGTACGACATCTCGCTGGCGGTGTCGGACCATCCGGCGGACCCGCGCTCAACGACGTCGTCGGACGGGTCCTGGAGGTCGATCAGGAGTCCGTGACGGTGCAGCGACGTGACGGTCGTACGTCGGTTGTCGCGCTGTCGGACATCGTGACGTGGAAGTCAGTGCCGGACCGGCCTTTGCGGCGGCGATCCGCCGCGGCGATCGATGCCGGGGAGCTGACGCGCATCACGTCACGCGGCTGGCCACCGATCGAATCTGTACACCTCGGCGAGTGGGAGCTCCGCGCCTCAGGCCGGTTCACCGGCCGGGCCAACTCGGTCGCGGTGCATGGTTCGCCCGGGATCCCATTCGACGATGCCATGGCCGAGGTCGAAGCGTTCTACGCCGAGCGTGACCAACCCGCCCTGGCGCAGGTCGTCATCGGATCGGCGCACGAGCAGTCATTCAGGTCGGCAGGCTGGGAGCCGATGGAGGGCTACTTCGGTGGTGCGGTCGTACAGGTCGCCGACCTTGATCCGGCATACGCGGCCGACCCCGAAGCGCGCGTCTCCGACTCGGTCGACGGTGAGTGGCTCAGTCACTACGGACGGGTCAACGACCCGGTCGCCGCTCGCGCCGTCCTCGAGGGTCCAGCCCAGGTTGCCTTCATCTCGATCGGCTCACCCACCGTCGCCATCGGCCGGGTCGCCGTCACCGGGGAGTGGGCGGGCATCGCCTGCGTCGAGGTCGTGCCCGGTGCGCGACGACAGGGCCTGGCCACCCGCGTTGTCGACACCGCGCTGGCATGGGCTGTCGAGCATGGAGCCGACAAGGCGTACCTGCAGACGATGCGTACGAACGAGGCGGCCTTGGCGCTCTACAAGCCGTACGGATTCGTCGACCACCACGACTACGTCTACCTGCAGCCCTCCACAGCAACCTCACAGTGAGTCCACTGCGACCATTTAGCCGGAGTTCGTAATGTGATGGGCATGAGCCACCATCACACCGACACGCCTGAGGAACACGACCTCGGCCTGAGCCACGACCTGCCGACCCTCCTCAACCGACGCCGTGCCCTTGGCCTGCTGAGCGGCGCCGGACTTGCCGCAGCGCTCGCTGCCTGTGGCGGGAGCGACTCACCGACGAGCACCCCTACGACAACGTCGACTTCCGAGACGCCGACGAGCTCCTCGGGCACGGTCACGGCAGAGGTGCCCGAGGAGACCGGCGGCCCGTTCCCTGCCGACGGAACCAATGGCGTCAACGTGCTGACCGAGAGCGGAATCGTGCGCAGCGACATCAGCACGAGCTTCGGCTCGTCGAGCACTGCCGCCGAAGGTGTGCCGATGAACATCGAGATGACCATCTTCGACATGTCCGGGAGCAGCGTGACGCCGTACGCGGGCGCTGCCGTCTACGCGTGGCACTGCGATCGCGAGGGCCGCTACTCGATGTACGACTCCGAGATCGCCGACGAGAACTACCTGCGAGGTGTGCAGGCGGCCGACGAGAGCGGCAAGATCGTGTTCAAGAGCATCTTCCCCGCGGCCTATCAAGGGCGCTGGCCGCACGTCCACTTCGAGGTGTACCCGAGCCTCGCGAAGGCAACGTCAGCGAGCGGCAAGCTGCGTACCTCGCAGATCGCCATTCCCGAGGACGTGTGCAAGAAGGTCTACGCGACCAGCGGCTACGAGCAGAGCGTGTCCAACCTCGCCGGCACCTCGCTCGACAGCGACATGGTCTTCAGCGACGGCTACTCGCTGCAGATGGCCACCGCGACCGGCTCGGTCGACCAGGGCTATTCGATCGCGTTGAACGTCGCGGTCTAGGCCTCTGGCTTCTTGCCACAGATGACGGTGTCGGCCGCCTGGTAGCGGGCGGTGTCCGTCTCGGACTTGACCTTCGTGCCGCCCTTGTAGAACGTCCGATAGATGTCGATGTCGAAGCCCTGGATCGGGTCCTGCGGGACACATCGATCGGTGTCGTCGTACTGCTTGCCGGGCGCCCGGAAGTTGCGACGAGCCGACTGACCGGCCTTCACGTCGTAGATCTTGGTGCTCCACAGCTCGACATGCATCTCACCCTGCGAGCCCGGGGTGCTCTTGTTGACCCACGAGCGGATCAGCACCCCGTACTTGGTGGAGTTCTTCCAGCGCAGGTCGAGGCTGCCGTAATAGACGGTCGCCTCGCGCCCCACGGGATAGCGATTGATGTAGAAGGCGTGCGGGTGGTGCTCGACGTCGTCCATTCCGCCGAAGAAGCCGGCGTTGTACATCGTCGTCGCGACCTGGGAGACACCTCCGCCGAGCTCTTCGCGGAAGACTCCGCCGTTGATCACGAACCCGGAGACGAACCCGTTGGCGACAGTCCGCTCGCCGACGATCTTGTTGAAGCTGAACGTCTCACCGGGCTTGATGATCGTGCCGTTCAGCAACGCCGCCGCACGGCTCTGATTGATATTGCGGTACTCGGCGTACGGGAAGCGAGTCGTGAAACTGCTGATGCGTTCCTTGATCTTGAGCGCCTTGGCGTCCTTCGTCGTGAACAGCGGGTCGACCACCTTGGCTTCGATGGAGACCTTGCGCTCGTCGCCGGTCTTGTCGATGACAGGCAGCAGCTTCTTGGCCATCTCCTCAGGCTGCAGGCCAACGCCTTCCTTGCCCGGAATCACGACCGGCTTGCCGTTCTCGATGCGAACCGTCGCATCGACAGCCTTCTTGCCGATACCTGTCACTGAGTTGGTCAGCGGCTTGGCAAGTTTCTTGGGGTCGATGTACGGCTTCAGCACGTTGTCCTCGATGTGCACGACGAGGGCCGGTGTGAACGCGCTGACCGGTAGGGAGACCTTCTTGTCGCCAACCGCAAGGGTGACAGGCCCGGCAACAGCCGGTTCGGCGATCGTCTCCATCGCCTCCGCAAGACCTTCGGCGTCGACGGCTGGTTCGACGACGACGGTTGGGACCCTCACGGGCTTGTCCGTCACGAGGTACGCGCCCTTGATCGCCTCGGCTGCGTCTTCGCGGGCCACGACCAGTCCAGCCTCCGGCTCGCGGGGTGTGGGCTTGCCCTTCGGGAACGTGATTTGCGCTTCGATGACCTCGACATTGACCGACTCACCAATCGTGCCAATCACGCTCTGCAGCTTTGCGTCGTCGACGTCGAGCTCGGGAGCCGTCTCGTGGTCACCGAAGAACAGCCCGACCATGTCCGACGGATCCCAGCTGCGATTGCCGCCGGCTACCTCGATCGATCGGTCCAGGTTGAAGGCGAGTCCGGCATCGGCGGGCTTGATGCGGAACTCCTTCTTGTCGTGGGTGAGCACAATCTCGTTGGCGATGCGCGGGGTCAACACCTGATCGACGGCGGCCCGGGCAGCTGACGGCGACTTGCCGCTGACGTCCACTCCCCCGATCGTCGCGTTGGCAGGCATACGCGAGCCAGTCAGGAAGTAGCCGGCCACGTACAGCACAGCGACCAGGCCAAGGACTCCGAGCAGAACTCGGCGACCAGTGTGGGATCCGCCTTCGTCATCGCTCTCGTCGGCGTCTTGGACAGAGGTGGCGGCCGCGATCTCGACCTCGTCAGCATCGGGATCGATCGCACCCGCGGGTACGACATCGTCGCCCTCGGGCTCAAGCCCTTCCTCGGTCTCGAGCTCGTCCGACTCGTCGTCCTCGGGCTCCTCGACTTCATCCTCAAGCTCGGCTTCGTCCGGGTCATCGACCGCTGGGTCCTCATGCGATTCCTCTACGACGTCGACAGGTTCGTCCGGTTCAACCGACTCCTCGACCTCTGGCTCGACATCGGACTCGACCTCGACGTCAGCTTCGACCTCGGGTTCGGCAATGTCCTCTGCCTCAGAGTCCAGAGCCGCATCGATGTCGGCATCAACCTCGTCGGCGGCCTCGTCGACGGCATCCTCGACGTTGTCCTCGGGCTGAGTCGCGTCGGGCTCGTCCGGGCGGTCTGTCATTCGTCCCCCTTCAGAACCGTCGTCATCGCTCAAACCTTGGAGTGCGCAGCGCGCCCCACACTATGAGGGCGAGTGATCCAGCCGCAAACGTCAGGCCGACCCAATCGGTGGCCACCAGATAGCTTCCGCCCGGCGAGAGCTGCAGCGCGGTGAGCATCGACGCCCACCCGAGTCCCAACCAGGCGCCTCCGACCCGCAGCAGCTCGCTCGCCGCCAGTACGACCGCGGCCGTCGCTACCAGCGCAAGGATCAGCCCCCACGGGATCTTCGTTCCAGCGATGCTTGAGGAGTGCCGGTGCACGATGGCAGCGATGGCACACAAGTAGGCCCCAACCAGTACGAGGGCAGCGCGTTTCACGACTCAGAGTCCGGCAAAGAGGTCTTCCTCGAGGCCATCCGGACCGACTGGTCCGAGTGTGCCCTTGGCGAGGCGATAAAACTCCTTGCCCCAGACCTGGTTGCCGACATTGTTGGACAGTGCGAAGAACGGGCCGTCCAGGGCAATCTGGGTCGGATGGGCCTTCATCGCCTCCATCTTGGCTTCGACGAACTCGGTGGCGTCGACGACGGCGTCGAGCTCCTCGTCCGTCGCACCGAACGGCAGGTTGTCGGGGTCCCACTCGGCAAATGACGTCTCGTCGCCTGCTTCGCGCATCTGCTTGATGCCGTCGCCCATCTGCGACTTCGACATCGCGACCCAGTAGGCCTTCGGCACGTCCCAGGCCTCGCCGAGATCCGGCTTGTACGAACGTACGGCCGACAGATCCATGGCGTAGGTCGCGACTCGATGCGCCTGGATGTGATCGGGGTGTCCATATCCGCCGAACTGGTCGTACGTCACCAGAACCTGCGGCTTGATCTCGCGGATGATCTCGACGAGCAGGTCCGAAGCCTCGAGCAGGTCCGCGTGCCAAAAGGCACCATCGGGTGTCTCCTCGGCGGCAGTCGCCGAACCGTCCTCGGCCCAGGACATACCGGAATCGTGGAAGTGTCCGAATCCGCCGAGGAAACGGTGATCCGTCACGCCAACTGCCTTCATGGCATCCGCGAGCTCGCCCTGGCGGTGCTCGCCAAGTCCGCCCTCCTTGTCGAACGCCAGGTGCTCGAGATCGGGAACGAGCACCTCGCCCATCTCGCCAGCGGTACAGGTGACCAAGGTGACCTGCACGCCCTCGGAGACAAACTTCGCCATCGTGGCTCCGTTGTTGATGACCTCGTCATCGGGATGCGCGTGCACGAACAGGATGCGGCGGTCGCTGAGAGGCATGCCCCAAGGCTACTGACCACCCGCGTGATTGGATCGGGGGATGACAACGTCGTACCCCCGCTTGGCTGCGCGCACGCAGCGTTTCACCCTTGGCATCCCGCGCAACCTGACGATCTCGCCCGATGGTGCGACGGTCCGGTTCATCCGTACGCCGGACGGCGTCACTGCCTTGGGTCAACTGTGGGAGTACGACGTCGCGAGCGCCACCGAGTCACTCCTCGTCGACCCCGTTGCCCTGCTCGGCGAGGACGGCGAGCAGCTGTCACCCGAGGAGCGGTCACGGCGCGAGCGCAGCCGCGAAGGTTCCGGCGGACTGGTCGGCTACGACGTCGACAAGACAGGTCGCTGGTCTTGCTTCACGCTCTCGGGACAGCTCTGGGCCGTGCATCTCGGCGCCAAGGCTGTCCACTCGCTGCCGAGCGTCGGCGCGGTGATCGATCCACGCCTCGACCCGACCGGCCGCCTCATCGCATACGCATCGAGCGGCGCTCTGCGAGTCGTCGGCGTCAACGGCCAGAACGAGCGCGCACTGGTCACGCCGGAGACGGACACCGAGGTCTGGGGCCAGGCCGAATTCATCGCCGCCGAGGAGATGGAGCGGTTCCGCGGATTCTGGTGGGCTCCGGACGGCCAGTCGTTGCTCGTCGAGCGCTTCGATGATGCGAACGTCCAGATCTGGCACATCGCCGATCCTGAGCACCCTGAACGCACACCCGTTGCCCGCCGCTACCCCGCCGCCGGCACGCCCAACTCCGAGGTCACGCTCTGGCACGTCGACCTCGACGGAAACCGCACACAGATCGAGTGGGACCGCGCGGCGTACGAGTACCTCGGCCGCGTCAGCTGGACGGCCGACGGCGACCCGGTCATACAAGTTTTGAGCCGCGATCAGAAGTCGTCCCAGATCTTGTCGGTCGATGTGGTCGCGGGTCGTACGAACGTGCTGCGCGAGCTGGCCGATCCGGCGTGGGTCGAGCTCTCGGCAGCGCCACGATTCGCTCCCGGCGGCGCGCTGGTCAGCGTCGAGGACGTCGACGGCTGGCGTCGCGTGCTCGTCGACGGCTCGCCCATCACCCCCGACGGATGGCAGATACGCGGGATCGTCGAGGTGTTCGAGGACTGCGTCGTGGCGTCCGCGTCGCAGGAGCCGGTCGAGGTGCACGTCGTACGGCTCGGCTTCGACGGCACCGTCACCCCTATCACCGAAGGTGCGGCGGTTCACGGCGCCGTGATCGGCGGACCCACGACCGTCATCACCCGCGCTGCGCTCGAGGCCGTCAGAACGACAGTCATGGTGCATCGCGAAGGTGTCGAGCCAGCGCCGATCACCGTGGTCAGCGAGACACCCCCGCACCATCCCGAGGTGCGCCTGCTGCTGGCAGGCAAGCACGAGCTGCGTACGGCGGTGCTGTTCCCCCGCGACCACAAAGCCGGGTCACACAAGCTGCCGGTGCTGATGGACCCGTACGGCGGCCCGCACGCTCAGCGCGTAGTCGCTTCAGCGCGCGCCTTCCTCGAGGCGCAGTGGCTCGCTGATCAGGGATTCTGCGTCATCGTCGCGGACGGGCGCGGCACACCCGGTCGCGGTCACGACTTCGAACGAGCCGTGCTGGACGACTTCGCCGGAGTCACTCTCGACGACCAGGTCGACGCACTCGCTGCCGTCGCCGAGGCGTACCCCGACGATGTCGACACGTCGCGCGTCGGGATCACCGGTTGGTCGTATGGCGGCTACCTCTCCGCACTTGCGGTGCTCCGCCGTCCCGACGTGTTCCACGCCGCTGTCGCCGGCGCGCCCGTGACCGAGTGGCGTCTCTACGACACCTGCTACACCGAGCGCTACCTCGGCGACCCCAACACGCAGCCCGACGTCTACGACCGCAACTCGTTGATCCCATTGGCGCCCGCGCTGGAGCGGCCGCTGATGATCATTCACGGTCTGGCGGATGACAACGTCGTCGCAGCCCACACGCTGCAGCTGTCGTCAGCGCTGTTGGCGGCCGGTCGACCGCACACCGTACTCCCGCTTTCGGGCGTCACCCACATGACACCGCAGGAAGTCGTCGCCGAGAACCTCAAGCTCCTGCAGGTCGACTTCTTGAAGACCGCGCTGGGCGTCTAGCCCTTGAGGCGTTTGGGCTCCCCAGGGAGCTCGCTGGGCTCGTCGGGCAGCTGCTCGTCGCCGGGCATCCAGCCGCCGTAGACGTCAACCATCTCGACCACGCGGTCATCGAACGGCTCGACGAGCAACACCCACGCGCGGTCTTCCCAGTCCTCCTCGCCGGCGAATGCCTCGCGAGTCAACGTGGTCGTGTAGCCCTCCGCGTGCAACGCACCGATCAGCTCGACGGCATCGTCGTCGGTGTCGAAGTAGATCGCGCTCATCCTGAGATCGTATGATGGTCCGCGTACGCATCCCCGAGAACGAGGTCATCAGTCCGTTGAAGCTCTGAGGTCAACCCGGCGCAGCAGCCCACAGTGGCCTGCGCATTCGACGACCTCATGGAGCGCTCAATGCGTACATCCCTCTCCTTTCACGACCTCAATTTCACCTGGCCCGACGGCTCTGCGGTGGTCACCAGCCTCGGCCTCACGGTCGGCCCGGGGCGCCACGGCCTCGTCGGCCTCAACGGCAGCGGCAAGTCGACGCTGCTGAAGCTCGCCGCGGGACTGCTCGCGCCCGGGAGCGACTCGATCACGGTCGACGGCACGTTGGCCTACCTCCCTCAGGATCCGGCCAACGATCCCAGCCGCACAGTTGCGGAGGTGCTCGGCATCTCGGACATCCTGGCGGCACTGCAACGTATGGAATC
>JAKFCR010000255.1:0-1771 GCA_036676545.1 Aeromicrobium sp.
TCGACCGTGAACCACTCGGCCGCGGCCTCGGCGATCGTCGGACCAACGCCGTCGACCGAGGCCAGCTCGGCAGCGGAAGCCTTGCGGATCGCGGCCATCGACGCGAAGTGCGTCGCCAGTGCCCGGGCTGCCGTCGGTCCGACGTGCCGGATCGACAGCGCCACCAACACACGCCACAGCGGCTGGGTCTTGGCCTTCTCGAGGTTGTCGAGCAGCGCGAGGCCATTGGCGCTCAGCACCCGGTCGCCCTCTTCGCCCTTCTTGGCCGCACGCGTGTAGAGCGGCACCCGAAGCAGCTGCTCCTCATCAAGGCTGAACAGCCCGCCCTCGTCCTCCAGCACACCGGCCTCGAGCAGCGCGACCGCGCCTTCCCATCCGAACACCTCGATGTCGAACGCGCCACGCCCACCAACGTGGGTCAACCGCTCACGCAGCTGGGAGGGGCACGAACGGGTGTTGGGGCAGCGAATGTCCTTGTCGCCCTCGCGCGACGGTGCGAGCTTGGTGCCACAAGCTGGGCAGTCGGTCGGCATCACGAACTCGCGTTCGGTGCCATCGCGCAACGCGACGACGGGGCCGACGATCTCGGGTATGACGTCGCCCGCCTTGCGGAGCACGACCATGTCGCCGATTAGGACGCCCTTGCGCTTGACCTCGTGCTGGTTGTGCAGCGTGGCCATCTCGACCGTCGACCCGGCCACCCGGATCGGCTCCATGACGCCGTAAGGGGTGACTCGTCCCGTGCGGCCAACGTTGACCCGGATGTCGAGCAGTCGGGTGTTGACCTCCTCGGGCGGGTACTTCCACGCGATCGCCCAGCGCGGCGCACGAGAGGTCGAGCCGAGTCGCCCCTGCAGGTCGACCTGGTCGACCTTGACCACCACGCCGTCGATCTCGTGGATGACGTCATGGCGGTGCTCGCCGTAGTAGTCGATGAACGCCTCGACGGCCTTGAGGTCAGGCAGCACCTTGAAGCGATCGCTCGTGGGCAGACCCCAGGCCTTGAGTGCTTCGTATGCGTCGCTCTGCCGCCGTGGCGTGAAGCCCTCGCGATAGCCAATGCCGTGGCACACCATCGACAGCGGGCGACTTGCCGTGACGGAGGCGTCCTTCATGCGCAGCGTGCCTGCAGCCGCGTTGCGGGGGTTGGAGAACGGGGTGTTGCCTGCCTCGCCCCACGCCTTGTTGAAGTCCTCGAACGCCTCGGTCGGGAAGAACACCTCGCCGCGCACCTCGACATACGCCGGAATCGGATGCGCCTTGGAGGCCTTGAGCTTGTGCGGGATGACGCCAATCGTGCGGACGTTGTTGGTGACGTCCTCGCCAACGCGGCCGTCACCGCGAGTGACGCCGCGGGTCAGCACACCGTCTTCGTACGTCAGCGAGATCGCCAGCCCGTCGACCTTGAGCTCGCAGAGGAAGTCGGCGTTGTCGACACCTTCGCGCAAGATGCGCGCGTGCCAGGACTCGAGCTCGGGGATGCTGAACGCGTTGTCGAGGCTCATCAACCGTTCGCGATGCTCGTAAGCCTCGAAGGTCGAAGAAATCATGCCGCCGACCTGCTGCGTCGGCGAGTCGGGCGTACGCAGCTCGGGCAGCTGCTCCTCGAGATCTTGGAGCTCGCGGATCAGTGCGTCGTACTCGCCATCGGAGATTGTCGGGGCGTCGTCGCGGTGATAGCGCTGCCGGTGCTCCTCGATGACCTCGGCCAGCTCCTTGTGCCGCTGTCGCAGATCGTCGTCGCTCGCCATGATGCGACTTTATCGCCCAG
>JAKFCR010000256.1:0-16980 GCA_036676545.1 Aeromicrobium sp.
TCACAGGGCAAGGTCAACGTGACGGATCTCAAGGCCGGCGACTGCGTCGTGGACGACCTCGCCGAGGGCGAGTTCACGCGCGTCAAGGTTGCTCCGTGTGCCGAGAGCCATTTCTACGAGACCTATGCCACGTTCAACCTGCCGAAGGGCGAGTTCCCGGGCGACGAGAGGGTCGACAAGCTCTCCGGCAAGGGTTGTGTCAAGAAGTTCGCCGCGTTTGTCGGTGTGCCGTACGACGACTCGAAGATCGACATGACCTACATGGCACCTGTCGAGTCGACATGGGACATCAACCGCGGAGTCGCGTGCATCCTCACCGTGGGCGTCGAGACCACCGGTTCCTTCAAGGGCGCCAAGCGCTGATCTGAACGACCGGATGCCCCATCGACTTAGCGAGTCGACGGGCGGCCCGCGGGTCGAAGAGCGCGTTTCACGGACTCGACGATCTCCGCCGGCGCCATCCGCGAGTCGATCACCCACCCAGCCTCATCGGCCTCCAACGGCTCGAGCGTCTTCTCCTGTGAATCGAGCAACGACGGTGCCATGAAGTGCTCGCGTCCCTGCATGCGCGCGAGCACCGTCTCGTGGTCTGCAGTCAGGTGCACGAACGCAGTTCGCGGCGCAGCCGAGCGCAACGTGTCGCGGTACGCGCGTTTCAGCGCCGAACAGCTCACCACCCCGCCGACACCGTCATGTGCCGCGAGCCAGCGGCCAATGTCGGCAAGCCAACCGTGCCGATCGGCATCGGTGAGCGGCGTACCGCCTCGCATCGACGTGATGTTCGCTGCCGTATGGAAATCGTCCCCGTCCGCGGACTCGACACCCAGGGCCAGCGCCAGCTCGCGCGCAATGGTCGATTTGCCCACACCGGACACACCCATCACCACGAGAAGCGGCGGCATGGCTACATCAGGTCCTTGAGCTCCTGGGGCAGCTCGAAATCGTCCTTGCCTCCAGCAGCGGGGAAACCGAACGCACTCGCACCGTCGGACTTCTTGGCGGCCGCGGCCTCGGCGGCACGTTTGGCGGGGTTGCCCGACACACGCTTGCCCTTCTTCTGCTGCGGCTTCTGCTTGGCACCGGCGCGCTTGCCGGGACCACCGAGTCCGGGCATCCCCGGCATACCGGGCATCCCTGGCATTCCGCCGCCCTTGGCCATCTGCTGCATCATCTTGCGGGCGTCGAAGAACCGGTCGACCAGCTGGTTGACGTCCTTGACCTGCGTGCCCGAACCCTTGGAGATACGCGCTCGCCGGGAGCCATCGATCATCTTGGGGTTGTCGCGCTCGGCAGGTGTCATCGACAGGATGATCGCCTTGATGCGGTCGACCTCGCGCTCGTCGAAGTTGTCGAGCTGCTCCTTCATGGCACCCATGCCCGGGAGCATGCCCATGATCTTGGACATCGAGCCCATCTTGGCCATGGCTTCCATCTGTCCGAGGAAGTCCTGCAGGGTGAACGAGCCACCCATGAGCTTCTCGGCTGCCTTGTTGGCCTCGTCCTCGTCGAAGACCTTTTCGGCCTGCTCGATGAGCGACAGCATGTCGCCCATGTCGAGGATTCGACCGGCCATACGGTCCGGGTGGAAGACGTCGAAGTCGGTGAGCTTCTCGCCGGTGGAGGCGAACATGATCGGGCGACCCGTGATCGAACGTACGGAGAGCGCAGCACCACCGCGTGCGTCGCCGTCGAGCTTGGTCAGCACGACACCCGTGAAGTCGACGCCCTCGAGGAAGGCCTGCGCCGTGACCACGGCGTCCTGGCCGATCATCGCGTCGATGACGAACAAGACCTCGTCTGGATCGACGGCCTTACGGATGTCAGCGGCCTGCTTCATCAACTCTTCGTCGATGCCGAGGCGACCGGCGGTGTCGACGATCACGACATCGTGAAGTGTGCGCTGTGCTTCCTTGAGGCCAGCCTTGGCGACCTTGACCGGGTTGCCCTTGCCGTTGCCGGGTTCGGGTGCAAACACCGTGACACCCGCCTGCTCACCCACCACCTGCAGCTGCGTGACGGCGTTGGGACGCTGGAGGTCGGCCGCAACCAGCATCGGTGACTTGCCCTGCGACTTGAGCCACAGGCCGAGCTTTCCGGCGAGCGTCGTCTTGCCCGCACCCTGGAGGCCGGCAAGCATGATGACGGTCGGTCCGGTCTTGGCGTAGCGGACGCGACGTGTCTCGCCGCCAAGGATCGTGACGAGCTCGTCGTTGACGATCTTGATGACCTGCTGGGCCGGGTTGAGCGCTTGGCTGACCTCGGCGCCCAGCGCGCGCCGCTTGACGTTGGCGATGAAGTCGCGGACGACAGGTACTGCGACGTCGGCGTCGAGCAGGGCAACCCTGATCTCGCGTGCAACGGCGTCGATGTCAGCCTCGGACAGTCGACCCTTGCCACGAAGGTTCTTGAACGCCGACTGGAGCCGGTCCTGCAGGGTGTCGAACATGTGGTGACGGTGTCCTTGGATCAGGTGTCGGAGGGCGTACCAAGCCTAACCGAGTTGTCCATGCATCAGCCGAGGGCTGCGGCGACTTGATCACGGAGCAACGAGCTGGTCGCATCGTCGAGCCGCTCGCCGGCGGCGTCGACGACATAGAACACGTCACGGACCTCGGTGCCGTACGTCGACATGTGCGCCGATCGGATCGACAGGTCGAGCGATGCAATCTGGTGGCACACGGTCCATACGAGACCTCGGCGGTCGTGTACGCGGACCTCGAGGAGGGTCGCAGTCTCCGACAGCCGGTCGAGAATGCGTATGCGCGAACCGACCGCGTCGTCGGTCGGCTTGAGCTCGAGCCGCGCGGCGAGGTCGAGCTCGCCAGCGAGTGCGGGTCGGATACGTTCGCGCAGGCGATTGGCGTCGACATCTGCGCGCGACACCTCCCACAACGACACGGCAGCATCGCCCAGTGTCACGGTTCGGGCCGAGCGGATCTCCAGGCCTGCCAGCGCAATCGCACCGGCCAGATCAGCCATCACGCCGCGGCGATCCGAGGTGACGACGGTGAGCAGGGAGCCATCCTTGTGAGCCTCGACCTCGAGCGTGAAGTCCGCCGGGCCTGTTGCTCCGTAGTCGGGGATCGGTACGTCGGCGGGCCATCCTTCGTACGCCTGCGCGTCGGGGGTGACGACAGCGTCGTCCAGCTCTGCCTGCGTCTTGGCGACCAGCCCTTCGATCAGGCCCCGGCGCCACGTCGTCCACGCCGCCGATCCGGTTGCCTGCGCGTCCGACGCCGACAGGGCAGCCAACAGCTCGAGGAAGTCAGCCGACTCCACGACCTCGGCGACATTTGCGGCCGTCGACGGGTCCTCGATGTCACGCCGTGTGGCGATCGTCGGCAGGAGCAGGTGCCAACGTACGAGTCGGCCAATCGTTGCTGCGTCATCAGCGTCAAAGCCCCACCGCGTCGCGATCGCCACGGCCATCGGCTCGCCTTCGATGCTGTGATCACCGTCAACGCCCTTGCCGATGTCATGCAGCAGTGCAGAAACAGCCAAGAGGTCGGGGCGAGCAACATCGCGCTGGACCTCGGCAGCGAACACGCAGGTCTCCAGGCTGTGTCGGTCGACCGTGAAGCTGTGAACCGGCGATGACGATCCGCGAAGCCTGACGGGTTCCCACTCGGGGAGCCACCGATCGATCACCCCCGCGAAGTCGAGCTCGTCCCAGACGGGGATCAGGCCCGGACCAGCGGTGAGCAGGTCGACCATCAGCCGGGTCGACGACTTGGGCCACGGATCGTGCATCTCGCCCATCGTCGCGGCCAGCCTTGCCGCTGATCCCGCGCTCAGCGGGTGGCCATCACGAGCGGCCACGGCTGCAGCACGCAGCGCGAGCTCTGGATCGATCGCCGGGTCTGCCCGCTTCATGATGATGACCTCGCCGTCGAGCAGGCCGACTCCTTCAGCCAGACGGGTCACCACGGGCCCTGTCGCCGAGATCTTGGGCTTGCGCGTTGGGGCGACGGCGCGGTCGATGCGCCGCCAGGCCAGCGAGGACAGGTGCGCGATTCGACGGCCGAGCTGGCGGGTGTGCAGGTCGAGCTCTTCGGCGCCCATGTCGAGCAGGCGAGCGACCTCAGGGATCAGCTCAGCATCCAGACGCTCGACACGGCGTCCGCTGGCCTCGTGCAGCGCATCGCGGACGTCGAGAAGCGAGTTGCGCAGGCTCTCGGATTCTTCGTGCGGTACGTCGATCAGCCAGGTGGCGACCAGTGCACGCAGGATCACGCTGTCGCGCAGCCCTCCCCCGGACTCCTTGAGGTCCGGGACTGCAGAGTGTGCCAACCAGCCGGAACGCTCGATGCGGGCCCGGCGGGCCTCGCGAACCTCCTGGACGCGGGTGCGAGCGTCGCGCCGCCAGTCGGCGAGCACCTCCGAGCGGAGGGTGGCGACGAGCTCGGTGTCGCCGGCCACCGCACGCGCATCGAGCATGCCCATCGCAGCTCGGTGATCGGTCGCGGCCGCTTCACGCATCTGCACCGTGTCGCGTACGGAGTGGTCCAGCGTCACGTTGTCGTTCCATAGCGGATACCAGATCGACTCGGCGACGGCTCGAACGTGATCCTCATCGAGCCCCGGCTCATGCAGAAGGACAACGTCGAGATCGCTGAACGGCGAAAGCTCGCTCCGGCCATAGCCGCCAACTGCGACCAGGACCATTCCGGCGCCCTTGCCGTCCGCGGTCGCCTTCGCGAAGTGCTCACGCAGCGTCTCGTCGGCCTCAAGGGCGCGATCGCGGCGACGCTGCGCCAGCCCTTCCCTGCTGAACTCGGTGTGGGAAGGCACCTGTTTAGAGTGCTGCCTCGTCGGTCTCGCCGGTACGGACGCGTACGACGGACTCGACCGGGATCACCCAGACCTTGCCGTCACCGATCTTGCCGGTCTTGGCCGCGCCACTGATCGTCGCGACGACCTTGTCCACATCGGCGTCATCGACAACGACCTCGAGACGGATCTTGGGAACCAGCGATACGTCGTACTCAGCACCGCGGTAGACCTCGGTGTGGCCCTTCTGCTGGCCGTACCCGCTGGCTTCGGTCACCGTCATGCCGGCAATTCCGGTGGCGGCGAGTGCCTCGCGGACTTCTTCCCACTTGTGCGGTTTGACCACCGCAGTTACGAGCTTCATCCTCAGTCCCCTTATCCCATTCCGCCGCTGGACGATCCCGCGTGATCGTACGCGGTCTCCAAGTGCTCGATCTGATCGATGCCGGTGACCTCGTGCTCTTCGTCGATCCGCAAGCCGATCAACCTGTCAATCACCGTAGCGATGACGTACGTGCACGTGAATGCGTAGACGAGCACGACGGCTGCAGCAACGACCTGCTTGCCGAGCTGATCGAAGCCGCCGCCGTAGAACAATCCTGCCTGACCAAAGCCGAGCAGCTCGATCGCGGCGTTGCTGGCAAGCAGGCCGATCAAGAGCGTGCCGACAATTCCACCGACGAGGTGGACGCCGACAACATCGAGCGAGTCGTCGTAGCCGAGCTTGAACTTCAGGCCGATCGCGAAGGCGCAAACACCGCCTGCGACGACGCCGACCACGAGCGCGCCCATCGGTGAGACCGAGCCACACGATGGCGTGATGGCGACAAGACCGGCGACCACACCGGAGGCAGCGCCGAAGCTGGTGCCCTTGCCGTCGCGGATGACCTCGACTGCGAGCCAGCCGAGCATCGCGGCGGCACCGGCAGCGACGGTGTTGATGAGGGCGAGGCTGGCGAGCTGATTGGCTCCGAGCGCCGATCCGGCGTTGAAGCCGATCCAGCCGAACCAGAGCAGACCCGCACCGAGCAGCACGGAGGGAAGGTTGTGGGGACGCATCGGGTCGCGCTTCCAGCCGACCCGCTTGCCCACCACGAGCGCGAGGGCAAGAGCCGACGCACCCGAGCTGATCTCAACGACCGTGCCGCCGGCGAAGTCGAGGGCACCCAGCTTGTTGGCGATCCAGCCGCCCTTGATGTCCTCGCCGTCGAAGGCAAAGACCCAGTGGGCGACGGGCGCGTAGACGACGGTGAGCCACACCGGTACGAAGAGCGCCCAGGAGACGAACTTCATCCGGTCGGCGACTGCGCCGCTCACGAGGGCCACGGTCACGATCGCAAAGGTCAGCTGGAAAACGACGAAGACATACGTCGGGATCGTCCCGGTGAGCGTGTTGGGCGTGATGCCGTTGAGGCCGACATGACCCAGCCCACCGATGAGGCCGCCCTTGACGTCGTCGTCGAACGCGAGGCTGTACGCGTACAGGAACCAGACGACCGGGACGATCGCCATCGCGATGAAGCTCATCATCATCATGTTGAGCACGCTCTTGGCGCGCACCATGCCGCCGTAGAAGAACGCCAGACCGGGAGCCATCAGCAGCACAAGTGCTGATGAAGCCAGCAGCCATGCGGTATCGCCTGAGTTCATGTCGCCTCCACGTTTTCGAGTACTCGCGTCGGTCGCGGACACTATCGCACCCAGGCTGAGCCCGTGTCATGAACGAGAAGCAGCACTGGCGCCACACCCATGCGGGTGCGGCGCCAGTGCCGTGGTTCCGGTCTTTAGAGAGCTGCCTCGTCGGTTTCACCAGTACGAACTCGTACGACGGACTCGACCGGGATCACCCAGACCTTGCCGTCACCGATCTTGCCGGTCTTGGCGGCGCCACTGATCGTGGAGACCACGCTGTCGACATCGGCGTCATCGACGACGACCTCGAGGCGGATCTTGGGGACCAGCGAGACGTCGTACTCAGCACCGCGATAGACCTCGGTGTGTCCCTTCTGCTGGCCGTACCCGCTGGCCTCGGTCACCGTCATACCGGCAACACCCGCAGCGGCGAGGGCCTCGCGGACCTCCTCCCACTTGTGCGGCTTGATGACTGCAGTTACGAGCTTCATTCTCAGAGTCCCTTCGTGAAGTGCGAGCCGCCGCCGGAGCCGGCAAATTCGTATGCGGTTTCGAGGTGTTCGGCCTGGTCGATGCCGGTCAATTCAACTTCTTCGCTGACACGGAACCCGATCGTCAGATCGAGCAGCTTGCCGAGGATGAGCGACACGGTGAACGAGAATGCCGCAACGGCACCGACAGCGAGGGCCTGGTTGCCGAGCACGGTCGAGTCGCCTCCGTAGAAGAATCCTTCGCTTCCGGAGTAGTTGGAGATGAAGCCGAGCGAGAGCGCACCGACTGCACCGCCGACGAGGTGGACGCCCACGACATCGAGCGAGTCGTCGATGCCCAGCTTGTACTTCAGGCCGACGGCGAAGGCACAGATCGCACCTGCCACGAGCCCAAGGCCGACCGCACCAACGGGAGTCACGAACGCACACGCGGGCGTGATCGCCACGAGTCCGGCAACTGCGCCGGACGCGGCGCCAAGGCTCGTGGCCTTCTTGTCGCGGACGAGTTCCACGAGCATCCAGCCGAGCACGGCCGCCGCTGTTGCCACCATGGTGGTGAAGAACGCCTGACCGGCGAGAGCGTTGGCACCGAGTGCGGAGCCTGCATTGAAGCCGAACCAGCCAAACCAGAGGAGACCGGCACCAAGCATCACGAGCGGGAGGCTGTGCGGACGCATCGGGTCGCGCTTCCACCCAACGCGCTTGCCTAGGACGATCGCGAGAGCCAGACCGGCAGCACCGGCGTTGACGTGGACTGCAGTACCACCGGCGAAGTCGAGAACGCCCTTGGCGGCCAGCCAGCCGGCGCCTTCGCCCTCTTCGTTACCGAAGTCGAAGACCCAGTGCGCAACCGGGAAGTAGACGATGCTGACCCACAGGACAGTGAAGAGCAGCCAGGTGACGAACTTCGCGCGATCAGCGATGGCGCCGCTGATCAGTGCCACGGTGATGATCGCGAACATCAGCTGGAACGCGGCGAAGACCAGAAGCGGGATCCCGTAGACCGAGCCGTTGAGTGTCGTCTCGATGGAAGTCATGTGCTTCATGCCTGCCCAGTCGAGCCCGCCCCAGAGGCCGCTCTTCTCCTCGCCGAACGCAACTGAGAAGCCGTACAGCACCCAGAGCACCGACACGACGCTGATGGCGCCGAAGCTCATCATCATCATGTTGAGCACGCTCTTGCTGCGTGTCATGCCGCCGTAGAAGAACGCCAGTCCTGGCGTCATGAGCAGGACCAAGGCCGAGCTGGCCAGGACCCACGCGGTATCACCGGTATTCATGGAACCTCCGAAGTCGTCGTGCGCGGGCAGGGACCACACCCACTGCGCTACAGGCTGTTATCGGACGGTTTCGATATGGGTTTCGTCGTGTTGCGGCAATGTCACGAATCTTCGGGTTGTGTTAACAGCAGGTAAACCCGCAGGTCACTCGAGGAGGGCGTCGACGAACTCTTCGGGATCGAACGGCGCAAGATCGTCCACACCTTCGCCGAGTCCGACGAACTTCACGGGTACGCCGAGCTCACGCTGCACCGCAATCACGATGCCGCCCTTGGCCGTGCCGTCGAGCTTGGTCAGCACAATGCCGGTCACCTCGACGACCTCACCGAACACGCGGGCCTGGGTCATACCGTTCTGCCCTGTCGTGGCGTCGATGACGAGGAGCACCTCGGTGACGGGCGCCTGCTTCTCGATCACGCGCTTGACCTTGCCGAGCTCATCCATCAGACCCGCCTTGGTGTGCAGACGACCAGCCGTATCGACCAGCACCACATCGGCCCCGTCGGCAATGCCCTTCTGTACGGCCTCGAAGCCGACGCTCGCCGGATCGCCTCCCTCTGGACCGCGGACAGTGTGGACGCCGACCCGTTCTCCCCAGGTCTGGAGCTGTTCGGCAGCTGCGGCACGGAACGTGTCGGCCGCACCGAGCACGACGGACTTGTTCTCGGCCACGAGCACGCGGGCCAGGCGTCCGACTGTCGTCGTCTTGCCGGTGCCGTTGACGCCGACCACGAGGACGACGCCGGGTTTGCCGTCGGCACCTGTGGACTTGAGCGACCGATCGTTGCTCGGGCCGATCAGGGCGATGAGCTCTTCGCGCAGCACCGTACGGGCATGGTCAGGATCCTTGATGCCTTCGACGCGTACGCGGGTCTTGAGCTGCTCGACGAGCTCGTCGGTCGGCCCGACGCCGACATCGGCGGCAAGCAGCGTGTCCTCGATCTCCTCCCACGCGGCGTCATCGAGGGACGCGCGGCCGAGTACGGCGAGCAGTCCCTTGCCGAGGGTGCCCTGAGAACGAGCGAGGCGAGCGCGCAGTCGTACGAGTCGACCCTTCGGCGCCTCGGGACGCTCAAGCGTGGGAGCAGCGGGCTCGGGAGCCGCCTCAGGTTCAGGAGCCGGCTCGGGCTCCGGTACCGGCTCTCGCTCTGGCTTCGGTTTGGCGACCGGCTCGTCGAGGTGAGGCTCGGGGTGTTCAGGGTGCCCAATAACTTCTTCGGTGATCGCGTCCAGCTCATCCGGTGGCGGGAGCTCAGCCCGGCGCCGCGAAATCAGCAGCGCAGCACCGGCTCCGAGGACGATGACTGCAACGGCGAGGATGAGGACAAGCGTCAGCGTGTTCACACCGCGATCCTATGTAGCGCGCACGCCACCGAACTGCTTTGGCTCGCCTCGGCGGTTCGAACGCTCACTGAGCCAGTGGCTCGACAGCGACCTTGATCTCCTGCGGGATCGCGATGGCCTTGCGGGTCTCGGCGTCGACGTACACGTGCACGAACCGCCCGATCGCGGCCGGCTCGTCGGTCTCGCCCTGGAACAGGCCGATGCGGTACTCGATGCTTGAGCCGCCGATCTTGGTGACGGCAATGCCGGCCTGGACGTCCTCGGGGAATCCGAGCGACCGCTTGAACGTGCACTGGGTCTCGACCACGAGACCGACGGCGGCGAGCTTGCGGATGTCTGTCCCGGTCGCCTCGATGAGGTAACCGTTGACCGCCGTGTCGAAGTACGAGTAGTAGACGACGTTGTTGACGTGCCCGTAGACGTCCTCGTCCTCCCACCGCGTCGTGATGGTGCGCAGCGTGGGGAACTCCGTACGCAGCGTCGGCTCGCTCACGCCGCCACCCGCGACAAGAGCCCACGATATGCGGGAGCCGGCGTGAACCCTCGCCTATGGTGCGCTCGCTGGCGCTCGCTCACGCCGACGCCTCGTCGCGGAGGCGCTGACTGATCACCGCGGAGACGCCATCGCCGCGCATCGAGACGCCGTAGAGCGCATCGGCGACTTCCATCGTGCGCTTCTGGTGTGTGATGACGATCAGCTGCGAGCTGGCACGCAGCTCTTCGTAGATCTCGAGCAGGCGTCCCAGGTTGGTGTCGTCGAGCGCTGCCTCGACCTCGTCGAGGATGTAGAACGGGCTCGGACGAGCCTTGAACAACGCCACGAGGAATGCGACCGCGACCAGCGAACGCTCGCCACCGGACAGCAGCGACAGCCGCTTGACCTTCTTGCCCGGGGGCCTTGCCTCGACATCGATGCCGGTCGTGAGCATGTTCTGCGGATCGGTCAGGATCAGCGATCCCTCACCGCCCGGGAAGAGCCTGGAGAAGACGTCGGCGAACTCGCGCTCGACGTCGTACCAGGCCTCGGTGAAGACCTGCTCGACCTTGGCGTCGACCTCTTCGACGATCTCGAGCAAGTCCTTGCGCGTCTTGCGGAGGTCCTCGAGCTGCTCTGACAGGAACTGGTGACGCTCTTCGAGCGCGCTGAACTCCTCAAGGGCGAGCGGGTTGACCTTGCCGAGCATGGCCATGGATCGCTCCGCGGCGCGAAGTCGCTTGGTCTGCTCTTCACGGTTGTAGGGCACCGCCGGTCCGGGCTCGGCGGCTTCGTCACCCTCTTCGGTCGCCTCGGCGATCGGAGGTACGAGCTGATCCGGGCCGTAGTCGGCGATCAGCTCTTCGATGTTGAGGCCGAGCTCTTCGAGCGCGCGGGTCTCGAGTCCTTCGAGGCGCAGGCGCATTTCTGCCCGGGCCATCTCGTCCTTGTGGACCGAGTCGGTGAGTCCGTCGAGCTCGGTGCTCAGCTCGCGCAGCTTGGTGCGTACGCCTCGCAGCGTCTCCTCACGGCCGGAACGTGACGTCTCGATCGTCCGGCGGAGCTCGGACGCCTGCAGGACCGACTGTTCGAGCCGGACGAGTACGCGGTCGCTCGCAGCGATCACAGCCCTGGCGGTCTCGGCCTCGCGGATTTGGCGTTCGCGTCGTTCCTCTGCCTTGATGCGGGCCTGACGCTCAGCGGCAGCCGCCTCGAAAAGCGAGCTGACCTGCGCCGCAAGGGCACGAGCCCGTTCTTCGTTGGTCCTCAGTGCGAGCCGCGCGTCGGTCTCAGCCCGGCGGCTCGAGGAAGCCTTCTCTGCAAGCTCCTCAAGCAGAGTCGTGTCCGGCTCCTCCTCCGGCGCGGACTCGGCCTGCCGGAGACGGTCTTCGAGCTCGGCGAGTCCTGAGACGTCGACATCACGCGCTTCGGCAGCAGCGTTGATGGCCGCCGTCAGCCGATCGGCTTCGCCGCGCGCAGCTCGCGCGGTGGCGCCCAGGTGGCCGAGGTTCTCGGCGACTGCGGCCATCGTGGCGTCCGACTCGTGCAGTCGAGCGAGCGCCGCATCGACATGCTCCTGTGCCGCTACGCGGCGAGTCTCGGCTCCTTCGATCTCGAAGCGAAGCCGTTCGAGGGTGTGCACCGCACGCTCGAGGTCTTCGGCGGCCGTCTCGATGGCGGCCTTGACCTCGATCAGGCTCTGCTTCGACGAGGATCCGCCGGATGCGAAGTGCGGACCGAGGACGTCGCCGTCGCGGGTGACGGCAACAACGTCCGGAGACTGTGCGATCAGCTGACGCGACTGCTCGAGGTCGTCAACAACGGCCACCTTGTAGAGCAGGCGGCGCAACGCACCCTGCAGCTTGGCGGGGCCATCGACCACGTCGATCGCGTAGGTCGCAAACTCTGGCAGCCCGGGCCACGAGGAGTCATCGACCTCGCCGCCACCGAGCAGCATTCCTGCGCGCCCGAGGTCTTCCGACTTGAGCTTCTCCATCGCGGAGACAGCTGTGTCGAGGTGATCGACCGCGACAGCATCGGCTGCTGATCCAAGTGCGGAGGCAATGGCGGTCTCGAACCCACTGCGTACGGTCAGC
This sequence comes from Aeromicrobium sp., assembly GCA_036676545.1. Classification (GTDB taxonomy): domain Bacteria; phylum Actinomycetota; class Actinomycetes; order Propionibacteriales; family Nocardioidaceae; genus Aeromicrobium. Next base: position 12,089 of record JAKFCR010000256.1, read on the forward strand.
AGCGCTGCGACCGAGCCAAGGAGTCCGCTGATCTCGTCCGTTGCCGCGAGCAGCGCGCCGGCGCCGTCCTTGCGGGCCAGTCCCAGCTCAAGGGCTTCCTTGCGGGCTGCGAGGGCGGACTGCTGGCGCTCGGCTTCCTGGGTCTGCGATCCGAGGGATGCCAGCTGTTCGACGATCTCAGCGAGCGCTGTCTCGGCAACCTCGAGATCTTCATCAAGTCCTGACTCGCCGGCATTGAGCCCGGCAATCGTGTTCTCGAGCGCGCTGAACTCACGGTGCGCGTCCGTGGCTCGGAGCTCAGCCTCGTCGCGAGCGACCGTCAGGCGGCCAATTTCCTCACCGGCAGCGGTTGCTCGGCTCTTGAGCGAGTTGACCTGACCGTGGAGCCGCGCGAGACCTTCGCGCTGATCGGCGGCTGCGCGTAGGAGTCCGGCGACGCGCCGTTCTTCGGCTGTGTAGGCCGCTTCCGCAGCGTCCTTGGCCGCGATGACCTGCTCAAGGGACTCGGTTGCTTCGGATACGCCTGCGTCGAGCTGCTCGTGCTTGGCTTGCGCCTCACGCGCCTCAGCCTCGAGCACCTCGGGATCGCGGCCGACCCGGCGATCATCGGCCTCGACGGCAGCGAGACGTACTCGCTCGTTGGCCAGACCCGCCGTACCGCGGAAGCGTTCGCGCAGACCGGACAGCGAGTACCAGGTCTCCTGGGCCGCGGCCAGGCGCGGAGAGTCCTCACGCAGCTGGTCCTCGAGCACTGTCTCCTGCTCGCGCGCCTCGGCGATCGCGGCCTCGACCGACTGCCGGCGATCCTTCAATGCTGTCTCGTCAGCCAGCTCTTCGGCGATGACCTTGCGTGCCTGGGTCACGTCGTCGGCGAGCAGGCGGGCCCGGGCATCGCGTACGTCGGCCTGGATGACTGCTGCTCGGCGAGCGACTTCGGCCTGACGACCCAGCGGCTTGAGCTGACGACGGAGCTCGGTGAGTACGTCGTTGAGTCGCGTCAGGTTGCCTTGGGTCGCATCGAGCTTGCGGAGCGCCTTCTCCTTGCGCTTGCGGTGCTTGAGCACACCGGCGGCTTCCTCGATGAAGCCGCGACGCTCCTCAGGTGTGGCGCGCAGGACGCTGTCGAGCTGGCCCTGGCCGACGATGACGTGCATCTCGCGGCCGATACCCGAGTCGCTGAGGAGCTCCTGGACGTCGAGGAGCCGACACGTGTTGCCGTTGATCGCGTACTCGGATCCGCCATTGCGGAACATCGTGCGGGTGATCGTGACTTCGGTGTACTCGATGGGCAGCGCACCATCGGTGTTGTCGATCGTGAGTACGACCTCGGCGCGACCGAGCGGCGGGCGGCCGGACGTACCGGCAAAGATGACGTCTTCCATCTTGCCGCCGCGCAGTGACTTGGCACCCTGCTCGCCCATGACCCAGGCGAGGGCGTCGACGACGTTGGACTTGCCGGAGCCGTTGGGTCCAACGACACAGGTGATGCCGGTCTCGAACTGGAGAGTCGTTGAGGATGCAAAGGACTTGAACCCACGGAGAGTGAGGCTCTTGAGGTACAACGTTGCTCCTACGACGACGGCCGGCTGTGCTGTTCAAGTCCGGGGACTTGAGGACACACTAGGCGACCGGATGCCGTGGGCGACGGACTGTCGCCAGAACTGTTGCGAGCGTCAGCGGTGACCGGCAACGGGTTCGAGCAGATCGCCCGCCGTCACGTGGTCAACTTGCTCACGCAGGGTCTTGAGGAGTCCGTCGTTCTCGACCTTGAGACGTAGTACTTCTGCCTCAAGATCGGCAATGCGGCGGCGCAACATCGCAGTGTCACGAGACTGCGCTGATGTGGGGCCGCCGATGAAGCCGACAAGTGCTTTGGCCATGGAAATCTCCGCACAAAAAGGGTGGCAGTTGGGGAAGGGCAGGGGCTGGCCTGCGCCTCTCAGTCTCCCACCGTGGGACTGGTGCGGTCAAATGCCTTTTTTCCCTGAATCCAAGCCTGATTCGTCCGCAGATCAAAGCCCAGAACGACGAAGTCTGCGTGCGCTCCGGCACGCAGATGGCCGAGGTCATCGAGTCCGAGCGCACGGGCCGGAACGCTGGTGACAGCGGCAATCGCCTGGTCGACTGATGCTCCGGACGCCACCGCGTTGGCGACGCAGTCGTCGAGTCGTACGGCTGCGCCGGCCAGCGTGCCGTCCTCGCGAAGGGGCGGTTGCCCGTCAACGACCGAAAGCGTCTGGCCACCGAGCTCGTACTCCCCCGCCGGCATTCCGAAGGCCGAGACGTTGTCGGTGACGAGCATGACCCGACCCTCGGCCGCGGCAAACGTCAATCGGATGGCTGCGGCATCAACGTGGTGCAGGTCGGCAATCAAGCCGAGCGTCAATCGTGAGTCCGCAAGCGCGCCGCCGACGACTCCCGGACTGCGAGGCATCAGCGGGCTCTGGGCGTTGTAGAGGTGAGTCACGAGAGTCGCTCCGGCGTCGGCTGCCTTCGCAACAGTCGCCGCATCGGCATCGCTGTGGCCGACTGACACCCGTACGCCGGCGGCGACGAAGGTGGCGATAGCCGCTAATGCACCTTCCCGTTCGGGAGCCAGCGTCACGTAGCCGAGCGAGTCGCCACCGGCATCGATCAGCGCTTGTACGCGTTCAGGCGTCGGGTCGACGAGGAGCTCCTCGCGGTGGGCGCCTCGACGGGTCGGCGCGAGGAACGGCCCTTCGACGTGGCACGGCAGCAGACGCGTCGTACCTTCGCGATTCGCCACGGCCTTGCGGCGCTCAACATATGCGCGCAGGTCTTTGCTCACCTCGTCGATCGGTGCCGTGATGAACGTCGGCACCATCGCCGTGACACCAGTGCTGGGCAGCAGCTCGGCGATGCGAGTCCAGTCGTCCTCCGATGCCGAGGCGAAGTCAGCACCGTGGGCGCCGTTGATCTGTGCGTCGATGAATCCGGGTGCGAGCACCTCAACGTGCAGATCGGCCTGGCGCGGTGGTTCGCCGACACCGCTCGCGATGACCCGGCCGTCAGCGACCTCGATCCAACCCGGCCCGGACGTGTCGGTGATGCCGTGGGCTGACGTGGCGCTGACGAGGAGTTGCACGGGACGGACGCTATCAAGGTGCCCGTCTACAGTGAGGCGCGTGGATGCTCTCTTCGAACCCGTCGTCGGCGAATGGAAGCGCAACTCACCGCGACTTGCCACCGTTCGACGCATTCTGACCCTGATCTTCGCGGCCGTGATCCTCGTCGTCGGCGTTGTATTGGTGGTGCTGCTCGCCGACGACCTCCAGTGGATCGGCGCGATCGTCGCCGCCCTCGCCGTGGCGGGCGCGGTGTGGGGCTGGATCTGGGCCGGGCGCAACCAACGCAGCTGGGGATACGCGGAGAACGCTGACGACCTGCTCGTCACAAGTGGCGTGATGTTCAAGCGGCTCGTCGCCATCCCGTACGGCCGCATGCAGTTCGTCGACGTCGAAGCCGGCCCGCTCGCCCGTGCGTACGGCATCGCCACCGTCACCCTGCACACCGCAAGCCCGGAGACCGCAGCCGACATCCCCGGCCTCCCGGCCGATCAGGCGACCGCGCTCCGCAACCGACTGACCGAGCTCGGCGAGTCACATGCCGCCGGTGTCTGAGTCCTCACCCGCGGTCACCGAGGCCGTCGGACTCCGCACGCACCCATTGACCGGAGTGGTCCAGGGAACGCTCTGGGCAGCTGCTGCGGTCTTCGGCCTCTTCACCTCGATGTTCAACGGCGACGGTTTGCAGGGGCTCAACCCTGTGCTCAGCGGCCTCGCACTGCTGTTGGGCGGACTGCTGATAGGCATGGGCGTTGGCTTCCTGACGTGGCGATTCACCCGGTACGTGATCGACGGGACCGAGCTGCGTATCAACAGCGGCATCATCACGAAGTCATCGCGGCGTATCCCGTACGAGCGCATCCAGTCGGTCGACATCGCCGAACCGCTCGTCGCTCGCATCTTTGGCCTGGCCGAGCTGCGCATCGAAATGGCCGGAGGCAAGAACTCGCGAACCTCACTGAGGTTCCTCAAGCTCGATGACGCGGGAGCCCTTCGTCGCGTACTGCTGGACCGCACCCACGGGCGAGCTGCGACCGATGAGGTGCCTGATGAGCAGCGCAGCATCATCACCGTCGTGCCACCGATGCGGATCGTCATCGGCACCCTGCTGTCGCTCGACTTCCTGTTTGCGGCGCTCGGCACGGCTGCACTGCTTGTCGCGGCTCTCTGGTTCGACAACGTGATCGCCTTCATCGGCGGCATCATCCCGCTCGCCTCATGGCTCGTTCAGATCGTCGGGCAACGCGTCATCCAGCAGTGGGACTTCACCTTGTCGCGCGGTGAGCGCGGTCTGCGGATCGAGCGCGGACTCTTGTCGCGCACGTCGCAGACCATCCCGTACGAACGCGTCCAGGGCATTGCGGTCAAGGAGCCGCTCGTATGGCGACGTCTGGGCTGGCAGCGACTCGAAGTCGATGTCGCCGGATACGCCTCGCAGGGCAGCGAGAGCGAAGGCAACAACGCCAACTCGACCCTGCTCCCGATCAGCGACGCACCGCTGGCGAACGCGATCATCGCTGAGCTGCTGCCGGGTGCGGATCCGGCGATCGGCAACCGTACGTACGCATCGCCACGATCGTGGTGGTTCGCACCGATCGGGTTCCGCTACCGCTGGGTCGCCGCCAATGACTCCACCTTCGTGGCCAGCGAGGGCTGGATCCAGCGGACGACCAGCATCGTGCCGCACCACAAGACGCAGTCCGTCGAGCTCAGCCAGGGCCCGCTCCAGCGGCGGCTCGGACTCGCGACGGTCGAGGTGCACTCTCCCAAGGGACCCGTCGATGCTGACGGCAGGAATCTCCCGGC
>JAKFCR010000257.1:0-10765 GCA_036676545.1 Aeromicrobium sp.
AAGCCCAAGGCTCAGAGAGAAGGTCACCGTGAACACACTGACAGCCCCCATGCTGAGCTCGCTTGACCGCTGCGACCGTTGTGGTGCTCAGGCCTACGTACGCGTGACCTTGGGTGGCGGTGGTGAGCTGATGTTCTGTGCACACCACGCGCGCCAGCACGAGGAAAAGCTTCGTGAGATGTCCGCCGAGATCCACGACGAGAGTGAGCGGCTCGCGCCCTCACCCGTGCTGGTCGACGAAATCTGAGTTCAACTACTTAAGCAAACGAGAAGAGCCCGCCAGGCAACTGGCGGGCTCTTCTCATGTCGTGGTGCTCAGTAGGGGTAATTCTTGTAGTTGTAGGACTTCGAGATGGCTTTCCAGTGCTCCAGATAGTCGTCGTAGACCGACGGGTCAGTCGTCTCAGTGGTGATCTCGTCGCTGACGATGAGGTTGGACCCGGTCAGCGCTGCCGAGCCGGCCTGGACCAGCTTGGTCCGGATGGCTTGACTGCGATCCTCCGGGTAGAAGTAACCATCGAGCGTGAGCTCGCGAGGATTGAGATAGCTCCGCACCATCTTCGCGTCGACCAAAATGGTCTTGTCGTGCGGCTTCGCCCAGGCCGCCTCGATACGATTGTTCGCTGTCTTGAAGACATCGAGAATCGGTCGGCAGACACGGAGGTACTGCTGGCAGTGCGCGATCCGGTTGACCTTGAGATCGTCCTGGAACGCGACGATCGAGATCTTGCACCCCTGGTTGGCGAGCTCGACCAGTTTCTGGGCGACTGCGATACGGCGGTACTTGAACCGGTTCTGCTGCAGGCGAATGCGGCATTGGTCGTCGGGCTCGATGCGCTTGAGCATCGCCAGGACGGGATCGCGGTTGTTGGTTGGGGTTGCAGCGATCGGTGTTGCGTAAATCGTGACGTTCGCCAAGTTGGAGTAGAACATGCCGTCTCGGGCGTTGGCGTCTTCATAGCCGGCGGCTGCGGCCTCAGTTGACGAGAGGCCGTAGGTGCTGGCGCGGTTCTCCACGTACTGGAGATAGTCATTGCCGACATAGCGCTCTGCGGACATGTCGGCCCACATCTTGGAGGTCTGGACCCACAACTTCTTGTCGTTGTAGACCGTCAGGCCGTTGTTGTAGGTGCGTTCGCCGCTGGGGCCACCGAGGTTGGCCGAACCCGACCAGATCGCCGCCTTGGCGGGCTTCTTGTCACGAGTGAAGGTGTTGTTGACCAGCAGGATCTTGCTGTGCATGATCGCGCCCCGAGCGCTGGACAGGCAGGCGTCGCTCGAGCCCTTCTGACAGATCTTGAAATGAGCGTCTCGCAAGCTCGAGCTGTTGAGCGCCGATTGCAACGCTCTCGACTCCTTGGACTGCGACGCCACGCCGTGGATGACGCGGACCTTGACGCCCTTCTTGGCAGCCCTGATGAGCTCGCGCCCGACACGGTGGGAGTTCTCCATGCGCGATATGGACATATAGATGTAGTGGGTCTTGATCGCGGTCGACGACCGATACTCGTTGGTCCGCGGGTCGATATAGGTGCCTCGGATCAGTCGCTCCAGGTCGTTCAGGAGCGAAAAGTCGCTGTTGGCTGAGCTCGAGATGGCCTTGTAGGGGCGGGAAAAGTTGGTCTCGAGCGTCACCGGGTAGTCGTCGCCATACGGAGTGCCCGCAGCCATGATGCTTGCATTGGACGATGAACTACCCGCCGGAGCGGACTCCGACGGATCGGAACTGGCAGTCTGCGTTGGCGAGGGTGTGGGAGTTGCGGTGGCCGTCGACTCAGCGTCCGGAACCACCTCTGCGCCGGCGGGAAGGGTCGCCGCCGTGAGACCCAGTGCCAGAGCGCCGATCAAGGCACTCGAGCCAAGCAGTCGCCTCGCGTGGCGCATTCCGCCAGTTGTACGCACAGTGAAACTCCCCGATAGATCGTGTCGTGGTCGCGTCAGTCTAGCCCACCTGAGCCGTGAGCCAGCCTCCAACAAGCGTGATCAGTCGAGGTAGTCGCGCAGGACCTGTGAACGTGACGGGTGACGCAACTTGCTCATCGTCTTGGACTCGATCTGGCGGATGCGCTCACGCGTGACGCCGTAGACCTTGCCGATCTCGTCGAGCGTCTTGGGCTGACCATCGGTCAGGCCGAAGCGCATCGAGACAACGCCGGACTCGCGCTCCGAAAGCGTGTCGAGAACTGCGTGCAGCTGCTCCTGCAGGAGCGTGAACGACACGGCGTCAGCCGGGACGATCGCTTCGGAGTCCTCGATCAGGTCGCCGAACTCCGAGTCGCCGTCCTCGCCGAGAGGCGTGTGGAGACTGATCGGCTCGCGACCGTACTTCTGGACCTCGACGACCTTCTCGGGCGTCATGTCGAGCTCAATGGCCAGCTCTTCGGGAGTCGGTTCGCGGCCCAGGTCCTGCAGCATCTGGCGCTGGACACGGGCGAGCTTGTTGATGACCTCGACCATGTGGACCGGGATGCGGATCGTACGAGCCTGGTCAGCCATGGCGCGGGTGATCGCCTGGCGAATCCACCACGTCGCGTACGTCGAGAACTTGAAGCCCTTGGTGTAGTCGAACTTCTCGACCGCACGGATGAGGCCGAGGTTGCCTTCCTGGATCAGGTCGAGGAAGAGCATGCCGCGGCCGGTGTAGCGCTTGGCCAGCGAGACGACGAGACGCAAGTTGGCCTCGAGGAGGTGGTTCTTGGCGCGACGACCGTCGACCGTGATCCACTCGAGCTCTTCGAGCATCTTGGCCGAGATACGACCACCCTTGGCGAGCTTCTCCTCGGCGAACAAGCCGGCTTCGATGCGCTTGGCAAGCTCGACTTCCTGGCCGGCGGTCAGCAGCGAGACCTTGCCGATCTGCTTGAGGTAGTCCTTGACCGGGTCGGCAGTGGCGCCAGCGACCATGACCTGCTGGACAGGCTCGTCGGACTCGTCAGCAGCCGAGATCGTGTAGGACGACTTCTCGTCCTCCTTGAGCGTCGGATCGGTCGCCAGGTCCTTCTCGAACTCCTCGTCGGGAATGTCGGGGAGGATCTTCTTGCCGTCGGCATCGACTTGGACGGCCGGCACTTGGAGCGCGTTCGTCAGATCGACGGCGGCCGGGATGTGCGACTCGTCGGTCGTGTCCTTCTTGGCCGCTGCCTTCTTGGCGGGGGCCGCCTTCTTGGCTGCAGGGGCTGCCTTCTTGGCGGGAGCGGTGGTCTTTTTGGCTGTGCTGGAAGCGGTTTTCGTCACGGTCGTTTCTGTTTTCGCGGTGGTCTTGGACTTGGACGGTGGTGCTGACTTCTTGGCGGGGGCCTTCTTGGCCGGTGCTGCCTTGGTGGCCGCTGCCTTCTTGGCGGGAGCCGCTTTCGCGGGTGCCTTCTTGGCAGTGGGCTTTGCAGGTGCAGACTTGGCGGCCGGTGTGGCCGGCTTCGCGGGTGTTGCCTTCTTCGTCTCGGGTTCTTCCTTGCTGCCGCTCAGGCGTTTGGTGACCGCTCTGAGGCGGGACCCAGCTGCGGGATTCACCGGCACGTCAGCCTCACAAATCGGTAGAAGGGCGCAACAATGAGGCCTGTGGTCAACCTCTTCCTCAAGTGTGACACGTACGGCCAAGGGTTTGCGACCCAGGGCAACTCTCAGAGGCGTGTCGCCCAGCTGTGCACCGGTTCGCCCCCGTGCATGAGCTCTTCATAGGCCTGGGTCGTCGCCCGCATTGCCGCCGCACGATCCGTCGCAGTGCGCTTCTGGTGCTCGAACTCCTGGATCAACCACGTGGAGCCATTTCGCCCCGTGGTGCACCTGCTCTCGATGATGCCGAGCAGCCGATCGCGTACGGCCTGGTCGACACCAAGCAGTTCCAATCCTTCGTGGGCTTGGGGCAGCAAGTGCCGAAGCACGAGGTCGCGTGCGGGAACCTGTCCCACCAACGGCCAGAAGAGCTCCGTCTCGATCCCGAACCGGGCCGCCTCGTGGAAGTTGTCCTCCGCTGTCTTGAAGGACAGTCGAGACCACACTGGGCGCTCGCTGGTCCCGAGGACCTTCACCAGGCCGTAGAACAGCGCCGCATTCGCCATGGTGTCGACGACCGTGGGCCCGGCGGGCAGAAGTCGGTTCTCGATGCGCAGGTGCGGCCGTCCGTCGGCGATGTCGTAGATCGGCCTGTTCCAGCGATAGATCGTGCCGTTGTGGAGGCGAAGCTCCGACAAGCTGGGGATGCGCCCCGCTTCCAGCTCCTCGACCGGGTCCTCGTCGTCAACGATCGGCAGCAACGCCGGGAAGTAGCGCACGTTCTCCTCGAACAGGTCGAACACCGAGGTGATCCAGCGTTCGCCGAAGAAGACTCGCGGTCGTACGCCTTGCGCCTTGAGCTCCTCGCTACGGGTGTCGGTCGCCTGCTCGAACAGCGCGATGCGGGTTTCGTGCCAGAGCTGTTGGCCGAGGAGAAATGGCGAGTTGGCCCCAATCGCTACCTGGGCGCCGGCGATGGCCTGGGCGGCGTTCCACATCGGCGCGAAGTCCTCGGGGTCGACCTGCAGGTGCAGCTGTGTGCTGGTGCACGCGGCCTCGGGGATGATCGTGTCGGCTGTCGTGCTCAACCGGTCGACGCCTTCGATCACGATCTCGATGTCCTCGCCCCGCGCGGCCAGGATCTGGTCTGACAACAGGTGGTAGCGCGGATTGGCCGACAGCGAGTGCTGACTCAGGTGCACGTCCTGGAGCGTCGGGAGAATCCCGATCATCACCAGATGAGCACCGACCTCCGACGACTTCACCTGCGCAGCGTTGAGGTCGTCTCGCAGCGTCGACTCGAGCGACTCCAGACCACTGCCTTCGACGAGGGTCGGCGGCACATTGATCTCGATGTTGAACAGGCCGAGCTCGGTCTGAAAGGCGTCATCGGCGATCGCTTCCAGCGTCTCGACGTTCTTCAGAGCAGGGTCGCCACCGTCATCGACCAAGTTGAACTCGATCTCGACGCCGACGTGAGTGTGCTCGACGGAGAAGTCACGTTCGCTGAGCATGCGGGCGAACACGTCCAGGCAGCGCCGGACCTTGGCGCGATAGAGCGTGCGGTCCTCGCGGCTGAACTCTCGCGCCTCGACGTCCTGTCCCATGCGTCCACACTAGGGGCGCATACAGAAGTCGGCTCAGAATTCGCCCCAGTGGGCCGGCGACACTCCCCCTTCGAGCAGTGCCAGGACGCCGCGGGCCATGCCATACGACGGGTCGGCTTCGAGCGCACGCTCGACGGCGATCAGGGCCTGTGCTCCGTCGCCGGAGAGCCACCCTGCGAATGCGGCCAGACTCAGTACCGCTGGCTCGAACGGCGGCACCACCGTGCCGGAAACGTACGTCAAGAACGACAGCATCTCTCGAGCACTGTCGCGAGAGATCCATCTCCACACTTCGTCGCGAACTTCACGTCTGGACACCCAGACCGCCAGTCGCACAGAGTCCTCGTCGCTGACCCGTTCGCCGGACAGTCCTCGCTGCAGGATCGGGCGCAGCTGATCCATGGCCGCCTGGACCTGGTCATCCGTGTCAACTCCGTCGATCTCGCCGACCACGCTCGCCGTCAGCCGCTGGATGTCCTGGCGGCGCGTGCCGTCGACCGCCTTGAAGCGATCCGCCAGCGCCGCACGGTCAGGCAGGATCTGCTGCCCGGCTGCGACTGCCTTGACGATCGACAGGTGGTGGTCGGACGTGTCGTATGGGATCCCCTCGACCGGGAAGCCCGGCACGTCGACCCAATAACGCGATCTGTCGGCCCGTACGGCGACCACGAGCTCTATCTCCTGAAGGTGCGATCCAATCGCCGCGAGCAGCGCGCTGGCGACGGCTTGCTCCTGAGTAACGGCGACCAGGATCGCGCCCTCGGCGCCCTGGCGACGCAGGTGCTCTGCGGCGAGCTCAGCCAGCTCGCCGACGTGATGCTCAGGCGGGATGTCGACACGCAGGCGGAAGCCGAATCGGCGCCTCGGCCCCTGCGTGGCCACGGCGACCAGCGACTCGCTCGGCCGAAAGCCGAACAACGTCGGCAGCGCGTTGAGGAGGTCCGGGATGTCATGGGCGGTGAAGATGGTCGGCGCGTCAGTCATGCGGCAACGCTCGTACGCCCCACTCGCACCTGCCTCCTGCGTTCCATGTCCTGTGGAGCACCACCGAGCCACGCCGAATCTGTGCACAGACCTGTCACCGCAGCACGACAGACTGTGACCATGCGGTCCACGGCTTCGATCATGCATCTCGATCTCGATGCCTTCTTCGCTTCCGTCGAGCAGCGTGACAAGCCCTCGCTACGCGGCAAGCCCGTCATAGTCGGTGGCATCGGGCCCCGTGGGGTCGTTGCCACGGCGTCGTACGAAGCCCGCGTACGCGGAGTTCGATCGGCGATGCGTACGGCAGAGGCGCGTGCCCGGTGCCCACACGCCGCCTTCCTCGGAGGCCGCTTCGACGCCTACCGAGAAGCAAGCCTGCTGGTGATGACCCGGCTGCGTGAGGCTTCGCCACTCGTCGAGCCGCTATCTCTCGACGAGGCATTCGTGGACCTGGCCGCGGGACCCGACTTCGATCCAGCAGCCGTCGAGCAGATCGTGGGCGACATCCGCCGCGACATCGCCGACCTCACCGGTGGGCTCACTGCCTCGGTAGGTGTCGCCTCGTCCAAGCTCATGGCCAAGATCGCCAGCGAGATCAACAAGCCGAATGGGGTGTTCGTCGTTGCTCCCGGTACAGAAGCCGCCGTGCTGGGCCCGATGCAGGCAACAGCGATCCCCGGTGTCGGGCCGGCGACCGCCGAGAAGCTCCGACGTATCGGCATCGCGACGGTTGAGGATCTCCGCACCCCCAGCGAGGACGAGCTCATCCGCCTGCTCGGTCAGTCGTCGGGCCGCTCACTTTTCCGCCTGGCTCGCGCCGACGACGATCGAATGGTCGAGCCTGACCGCGAGACCAAGTCGGTCAGCGTCGAGGACACCTTCGAGAACGACATCTCGGACCGCGCACGGCTCGAGGTCATCGTCGACCGCATGGCCCGGTCGGTGTCGAGCCGGCTGCGCAAGAACGGGCTGTCCGGCCGTACCGTGACGCTCAAGCTGCGGCACCACGACTTCGAGACTCATACGCGGTCGTCCACACTCGCCAATCCGACCGACAACGCCCGCATCCTGGGCGCGACGGCCCGCGCCCTCCTCGATGCCGAGGACGTAACCAACGGACTGCGCCTTCTCGGCGTCGGTGTCAGCGGCCTCGCCGACTGGGTTCAGGAGGATTTGTTCACCTCCGAAGACGACGAGATAGAGGACGATGAAGCCGCCGAGGCAGCCGAGGCAGCCCGTCCGGTGCGCTATTACCCGGGGATGGACGTGAACCATGCCGATCACGGCGACGGCTGGGTGTGGGGCGCCGGGTTGGGCCGGGTGACCGTACGGTTCGAAACCCGTCACACACCGCCCGGTCCGATCCATACCTTCATGGTTGATGACCCCGCTCTGCGTGCAGGGCACACCGGTACGTTTGCGGAATGAGCGCGCCGATCCCCCACGCAGAGGTCCGACCGATCGTCCGAAGCCACCACGGAGACGACTTCGTCGACGACTACGAGTGGTTGCGGGACAAGGAGGACCCGGCCACGCTGGCGTACCTCGCGGCTGAGAACGCCTACACCGACGAACAGGCGGCACACCTCGAACCGCTGCGTCAGCAGATCTTCGATGAGATCAAGGCCCGCACCCTCGAGACCGACCTGTCGGTGCCGGTTCGACGTGGCAACTGGTGGTACTACGCGCGCACGGTAGAGGGTCAGCAGTACTCCATCCGTTGCCGCTGCCCGATTGACGACGTCGACGACTGGAATCCGCCGTCTCTCGACGCGGAGACCGAGATCGACGGCGAGCAGGTGCTGCTGGACTCAAACGTCGAGGCCGACGGCCACGAGTTCTTCTCGCTCGGTGCATTCAGCGTGACCGACGACGGCAACCTCCTCGCCTGGTCCGTCGACCTCCAGGGCGACGAGCGCTACACGATCAAGGTCAAGGACCTTCGCACCGGCGAGGTGCTCCCCGACGAGATCACGGCCACGAGCGGCGGCGCCACCTGGTCGATCGACGCGACCCACCTCTTCTATACGACGGTCGACGAGGCGTGGCGGCCCCACAAGGTGTGGCGCCACACCCTCGGCTCGGCTGGCGACGACGTACTGGTCTTCGAGGAGCCGGACGAGCGCTACTTCGTGGGAGTCGGTCGTACGCAATCGGACAAGTACCTCGTCATCGGACTGTCGTCCAAGATCACCAGCGAGGTACGGGTCCTTGAAGCCGACAATCCGGAGGGCGAGTTCCGGGTGGTGCTCCCCCGCCGCGACGGCATCGAATACTCCCTCGAGCACGCTGTCATCTCGGGCGAAGATGTCTTCTTGGTGCTGCACAACGAGAACGCCATCAACTTCGAGCTCATCTCTGTCCCTGCCAACGACCCGACCACTCGTACGGTGCTGATCCCCGGCAGCGACACCGTGCGTCTCGAGGATGTCGACGTGTTCGAAGGACAGCTCGTCCTGTCCTACCGCCGCGATGCCCTCACCCGCATCGGCATCATGCTCATCGACCCGACGATCCCCAACGGCATTGGTCCGCTGCAGGAGATCCTGTTCGACGAGGAGCTGTTCACCTGTGGCGTGGGCGCCAACGCCGAATGGGTGCAGCCGCTGATCCGTGTCGGCGTCGGCTCGTTCATCACACCCGCGTCGGTCTACGACTATGTCGTCGCGACCGGCGAGCTGATCCTTCGCAAGCAGGCGCCCGTGCTCGGCGGCTACGACCCAGCCGACTACGAGCAGCACCGCAGCTGGGCGATCGCCGATGACGGCGTACGTGTGCCCGTTTCGGTCGTGTGCCGCAAGGACACGCCACGCGACGGCACCGCCCCCGCGCTGATTTACGGATACGGCTCCTACGAAGCCAGCATGGATCCCGGTATGTCGATCGCCCGACTCTCACTGCTGGATCGCGGGTTCGTGTTCTCGATCGCACACGTGCGCGGCGGAGGCGAGCTCGGCCGGCACTGGTACGACGACGGCAAGATGCTCCACAAACGCAACACGTTCACCGACTTCATCGCGTGCGCCCGCCATCTGGTCGACGAAGGCTGGACCTCGCCCGACCGGCTCATCGCCGAGGGCGGCAGCGCGGGTGGCCTTTTGATGGGTGCCATCGCCAACCTCGCACCCGACGCGTTCGCCGGAATCGTGGCGAGCGTTCCGTTCGTCGACAACCTCACGACCATCCTCGATCCGAGCTTGCCGCTGACCGTCATCGAGTGGGACGAGTGGGGCAACCCGCTCGAGGATCCCGAGGTCTACGCGTACATGAAGTCCTATGCGCCCTACGAGAACGTCGGCGAGCACCCCTATCCCGCAATCCTTGCGGTGACGAGCCTGCACGACACCCGTGTGCTCTACGTCGAGCCAGCCAAGTGGGTGGCTCGCCTGCGAGCTACCGCCACGGGCGATGCGCAGATCCTGCTCAAGACCGAGATGCACGCAGGTCACGGCGGTGTCAGCGGCCGCTACGCATCTTGGAAGGAGCGGGCCTGGGAGCTCGCCTGGATCATCGACGTAGCACGCGGCTCCTAAGAGTCCACTGAGAGCGGAATTCTTGGGAGCCCACGCCCGTTCACATCAGTACAAGACTCTGATGGGAGCGTTGATGAACACCAAGACTGAAGGCAAGGACAGCGTCGGCATGTACCTCGCCGAAATCGCTCGCACTCCCCTGCTCGACGCCGCACGAGAAGTCGAGCTCAGCAAGACCGTAGAGGCCGGACTCTTCGCTCGCCACCTTCTCGCTGAGGGCCGTGTTGGCCGTCGCAAGGGTGGTGCACCGAAGTCCGCCACCGAAGAAGAGCTCACGTGGCTCGCCGAGCAGGGCGATCTGGCCGTACAGGAGTTCATCCAGGCCAATCTCCGCCTCGTCGTGTCGATCGCCCGCAAGTACGGACGTTCGGCCATGCCGATGCTCGACCTGGTCCAGGAGGGCAACACCGGCCTGATCCGCGCCGTCGAGAAGTTCGACTACGCCAAGGGCTTCAAGTTCTCGACATACGCCACTTGGTGGGTACGTCAGGCGATCACTCGCGGCATCGCCCAGCAGGCTCGCGTCGTGCGTCTCCCGGTGCATGTTGTCGAGGAGCTCAACCAGGTGACGGCCGCGCGCCGAAACCTCGAGCGCCAGCTCGGCTACGACCCCGAGCCGCAGGAGATCGCTCTCGAGCTCGGCATGGACATCGACCGAGTCATCGACCTGATGGCCTGGGGACGTGACCACGTCAGCCTCGACTCCCCCGTCGATGAGGACGGCGACACGTCGCTCGGTGACCTGATCGCCCGCGAAACTTCACCCGGTCCTGACTTCGCCGTCCTCGACGACGAGTCACGCAAGCTCATCGCGACGTTGGTCGATCACCTCGGTGAACGCGAAGCCGACATCGTACGAGCTCGCTACGGCCTGCTCGACGGACGCCAGCAGAAGCTCGCCGACATCGGTAAGCGACATGGCATCTCAGCCGAGCGTGTACGTCAGCTCGAGCGCGAGGCATTGGCCACGCTCCGCCGGATCGCAGATCCGGACATAGCGGCTTAGCTGGTCGTGCCGTCGCGGCCGGAACCCTCGGAAGCGGCGGCTCTCAGCACGAGCTCGTCCCATATCCCCCCGACGATGGAGTCGAGCTCGTCAATCGGACCGGTGTTGTCGATCACCAGATCGGCGGCACCGGTTCGTACTTCTCG
>JAKFCR010000258.1:0-5835 GCA_036676545.1 Aeromicrobium sp.
TCTGTTCTGGAAGGCCAGGATCTCCGGGTTCTGCACAACTCCGTTGCGGATCTCGATCGCACGTCGAAGGGTCTCGTCGGCGTCCCAGGACTTCTCGCCAGCCAGCACCTT
This sequence comes from Aeromicrobium sp., assembly GCA_036676545.1. Taxonomy (GTDB): domain Bacteria; phylum Actinomycetota; class Actinomycetes; order Propionibacteriales; family Nocardioidaceae; genus Aeromicrobium. Next base: position 112 of record JAKFCR010000258.1, read on the forward strand.
GGAAACGTACGGCAGCAGAGCCTGGCTGATCTCCCAGGTCGCGGAGTTCCAAAGGTACGAAGGGCTGTGGTCCACGGCGTAATAGATCACGCCATTGCCCACCGTGAAAGTTGGCTCTTCGAAGCTGGTCGGCTTGGCCCACTCGAACCCCATGCCCTCGTCACACGAGACGTCGACGATGGTCGTACCGGACGCCAGCGTCGGAAGGTCGGCGTTCATCAGGAATGACATCGGTGAGTTGGGATCCTGCAGAACACAGTTGACTATGACGTCGTGCTCGGCCAGCAGTGCCGGCATCGGTACCCAGGTCTGGTCGACGAAAGCGCGGCTCTCGGCTGGTGAGTCTGCTGGATCGAAGTGCACGATTCGCGCGGAGTGGATCGGCGCGCTGACGGCGGCCACGCCTCGCTGAGTGAAGATGTCGACGTCGTGGATGCCGTGGGCGCTCAGCGCGGTGACTGCTCCACGGGCAGTGGCCCCGAACCCGATGACGGCGGCGCTGAGTCGGCGACCGTAGTTGCCGGTCAGCCCGGCGATCTCCATTGCATGCAGGACTGAGCAGTAGCCGGCGAGCTCGTTGTTTTTATGGAACACGTGGAGCAGGAAGTTGCCATCGCCGCTCCAATGATTCATGACCTCCCACGCGATCAGAGTCAGCTTCCGGTCGATCGCAGCCTGGGTGAGCTCGGTGTCCTGTACGCAGTGCGGCCATCCCCAGAGGGTCTGGCCCTCGCGCATCTCGAGCAGGTCTGACGGCTGGGGCTTGGTCAGCAGGATGACGTCGCACTTCGCGATCAGCTCGGCACGAGGGAGTATGCCGCCGACAAGTGGGAGCAGCTCCTCGTCGGAATAGCCGAAATTGGCGCCGTACCCCTCCTCGAGGAAGACGTGCGGGCGTACGGCTTTGCTCAACCGGTCCAAGTGGCGCGGGTGGATCGGGAGTCGGCGCTCGTTCTCCTTGGCAGTGTGGGCGATGACGCCGAGATCGAGCTTGATCATGGTGTGTCCGTCGTCGGTGTTTCGACAGGGAGTCCGCTGCTCGGTGAGGAGCTGTCCGCTCCGCGTGAAGATTACACCTGCGAGCTGCTCAGTCGGAGACGCGCAGATGGGCTGCAGCGCGCCGGGCGCGGGCGCGGGCCGCGTCGACATCCTCGCCGAGAGCGAGTGTGACTGCCATGCGCCGTCGCCCGGACACGGCAGGCTTGCCGAACAGCCGCAGAGTCGTGTCCGGTTCGGCCACCGCTTCATCCACGCCCGCGATCCGGGGCGCGTCGATCTCGCCCTCGAAGAGAACCGCGCACGAAGCCGCTGGTCCGCGGGTGCGGATGTTCGGGATCGGCAAACCGAGGACGGCCCGGACATGCAAGGCGAACTCTGAGAGATCCTGAGACACGAGAGTGACCAGTCCGGTGTCGTGAGGTCGCGGGGAGAGCTCGGAGAAGATGACCTCGTCGCCCCGGATGAACAGCTCGACCCCGAAGAGTCCTCGACCGGTCTTGCCGCAGAGATTCGCGACAACGGCGGCCGAGACCTGCTGTGCACGCTCCAGCACGGCAGGACCGAGCGCCTGTGGCTGCCACGACTCGCGATAGTCACCGTCGACCTGGATGTGACCGATGGGTGAGCAGAACGAGATGACGTCAGGGCCGCCGCCCGTGCCGGCGTGCATGACCGTGAGGAGGGTGATCTCCTCGTCGAAGTCGACGAAGCCCTCGATGATCACGCGTCCTGCGCCGGCGCGGCCGCCGTCCTGTGCGTACTCCCAAGCCGTGGCGGCATCGTCCATCCCGCGAACCACCGACTGGCCCTTGCCAGACGACGACATCACCGGCTTGACGACGCAGGGCGTACCAACGTCCTTGACGGCAGCCTCGAGCTCGGCGAGCGAGTCAGCGAAGCGGTACGGCGAGGTCGGCAGACCGAGCTCTTCGGCGGCGAGCCGACGGATACCTTCGCGATCCATCGTGAGCCGGGTGGCACGGGCTGTGGGCACCACGGTCACGCCCTCGGCCTCGAGCTCCAGGAGGGTCGGTGTGTGGATCGCCTCGATCTCCGGGATCACCCAGTCCGGCCGCTCCTGCTCGACGACGGCCCGGATGGCCGCGGGATCGAGCATGTCGATGACATGGCTGCGGTGCGCGACCTGCATCGCCGGGGCGTTGGCATATCGGTCGACCGCGATGGTCTCGATGCCGAGCCGCTGTAGCTCGATCACGACTTCCTTGCCGAGCTCTCCGGCGCCGAGGAGGAGTACACGCGTCGCGTCGGCTGACAAGGGCGTCCCGATGATCGTCACGCCCGAAAGTGTAGGTGCCCCCGGCAGGACTCCGTCGGCCGAAGAAATAAGTGCCCCCGGCAGGATTCGAACCTGCGCTTCCGCGATCTGGCAGAGTGCGGCGCTCTAGTGCCCCCGGCAGGATTCGAACCTGCGCTTCCGCGATCTGGGAGAGTGCGGCGCTCTAGTGCCCCCGGCAGGACTCCGTCGGCCGCGGGCGGCCTCCTCCCCGAATCCTGAACGCCGGGAGTTTGCTGCTCGACCTGGCGCTGGGTGGTTGTGCCCCCGGCAGGATTCGAACCTGCGCTTCCGCCTCCGGAGGGCGGCGCTCTATCCCCTGAGCTACGGGGGCCCAATGGGGCCAACTGCCGTGTGAGCCTATCGCACGGGGGCTACCGTGAATCCCGTGCCCAGAGTGCTCGTCGTCGACGACACCGCCTCGATTCGCTTCCTCATCCGGACCAACTTGGAGCTCGCCGGATTCGACGTCGACGAGGCGGTCGATGGCGTCGACTGCCTTGAGATCCTGAGTCGTACGGACGTGATGCCGGACGCCATCACGGTCGACGTGATGATGCCGCGCATGGACGGGGTGGCAACCGTCGCTGCGATCCGGGCCGATCCGCGAAGCGAGTCGATCGCGATCATCATGGTGTCAACGCAGGGCCACCCGGCCGCCATCCAACGCGGCATGGATGCAGGCGTCGACGCGTACATCACGAAGCCGTTTGATCCCGACTTCATGGTGCAGACGGTCAGCGAAGTCATCGAGCGACTCAAACATCCTTGAAAGCGACCCTTCTCGGACGTACGGTTTTCGTACACGGAGAGGAGGTGGTCCCAGGAATGAATAGCTCTTGGACATGTGAGGTGGCTGTCCGCTAGCCGCAAGGCTTGCCGGCGGCGGCGCAAAACCCGCAGCCACCCGACCCGCAGGGAACCCGAGTAGTCCACTCGGCCCGCGCTCCTACTCCACGGAGGCGAGTGCAGCCCTGCGGGTCGTCCGCGTTTCAGGGGCGGTGTGACAGGCCGATAGTCTTGACCGGTGACCCCCGAGCAGCTTTCCGCCGTGATCGTCGGTGCCCTTTCCTCGCTCAGCGAGGCGGGCACGATCGTGCTGCCTGATGGCGTCCCGAGCGAGGTGCTCGTCGAGCGTCCCAAGGTTCGCGAGCACGGTGACTACGCGACCAACATCGCGCTCCGGCTGGCCAAGAACGCCGGTATGAATCCGCGTGACTTCGCGCAGCTGCTCGCCGACGAGCTGACCAACGCCGACGGCATCGCCAGCGCAGAGATCGCCGGTCCAGGCTTCCTCAACATACGCGTCGCCGCAGGTGCTCAGGGTGCGTTGGCGCCACAGATCGTCGCGGCCGGCCCGGCATACGGCACAAGCACCCTTTATGCAGGTCAGCGTGTCAACCTTGAGTTCGTCAGCGCCAACCCGACAGGCCCGATCCACATCGGCGGCGTCCGGTGGGCCGCTGTCGGCGACTCGCTGGGCCGCATCCTGACGGCGATCGGTGCCGAAGTGACGCGGGAGTACTACTTCAACGACCACGGTGTGCAGATCGACCGGTTCGCTCGCTCGCTGCTCGCCGACGCACGTGGCGAAGAAGCTCCGGAGGACGGCTACGGCGGCCAGTACATCTCAGACATTGCCGCGACCGTTGTCGCCAAGCACCCTGACGCGGCGACTCTGCCTGATGCCGAGGCACTCGAGACGTTCCGGGCCGAGGGTGTTGACCTGATGTTCACCGAGATCAAGAAGAGCCTGCACGACTTCGGCGTCGACTTCGACGTCTACTTCCACGAGAACGACCTGCACGAGTCCGGTGCCGTCGAACGCGCCATCGAGCGACTCCAAGAGCTCGGGATGATGTACGAGAAGGACAGCGCCACGTGGCTGCGTACCTCCGACTTCGGCGACGACAAGGACCGCGTTGTCATCAAGTCCGACGGCCAGCCGGCATACATCTCCGGTGACCTCGCCTATTACCTCAACAAGCGCGAACGCGGCTTCGATCGCTGCATCATCATGCTCGGCGCCGATCACCACGGATACGTCTCACGGATGCTGGCCATGTGCGCTGCATTCGGCGACGTACCCAAGGTCAACCTCGAGCTCCTGATCGGCCAGCTGGTCAACCTCGTACGTGATGGCGAGCCGTTGCGGATGAGCAAGCGCGCGGGCACGGTCATCACGATGGAAGATCTCGTCGAGTCGATTGGCGTCGACGCGGCCCGCTATGCGCTCGCGCGCTACTCAATGGACTCGACCATCGACCTCGACCTTGGCCTGTGGGCCAAGCAGGACAGCGACAACCCGGTCTACTACGTCCAGTACGCGCATGCACGGCTCTCGTCCATCATCCGCAATGCCGTCGACCTCGGCGTGGTCATCGACGAGTCGACGTTCGACCCGTCGCTGCTCGCAGTTGAGCAGGAGGGCGCATTGCTGCGCTCGCTCGCCGACTACCCGAAGGTGGTCGCCCGCGCTGCCGAGCTGCGAGAGCCGCATCGCGTGGCGCGCTACCTCGAGGACACGGCAGCGGCGTTCCACAAGTTCTACGACGTCGCCCATGTGCTCCCCAAGGGTGACGACGAGCCGACCGATCTCCACCGCGCTCGGCTGATGCTGGTCGCCGCAACACGGCAGGTCATCGCCAACGGTCTCGGCCTGCTGGGTGTCTCCGCCCCGGAGAGGATGTAGCCATGCGGTCACACGAAGCAGGTGCCCTGCACGGTCAGTCCGGCGATCGCGGACCAGCGTGGCTCCGTACGCCCGAAGACCCCAACGAGCTCGTCCCGCACCTTTGGGCTTCCAACGTCTCCAAGGTCGACGGTGTCCTGACCGTTGCCGGCGAATCGGCAACCGACCTCGCAGCAGAGTTCGGCACGCCCACGTACGTCGTCGACGAGGACGACTTCCGACGTCGCGCACGTAGCTTCAAGGAAGCCTTCCCCGACGCTGACGTGTTCTATGCAGGCAAGGCGTTCCTCTGCGTCGCGGCCGCTCGCTGGATCGCCGAGGAGGGACTCAACCTCGACGTCTGCACCGGCGGTGAGCTGGCTGTTGCGATCAGGGCGGAGTTCCCGCCCGAGCGCATCGGGCTGCACGGCAACAACAAGTCGGTCGCTGAGCTGCGACGTGCGCTCAAGATCGGTGTCGGCCGCATCATCATCGACTCGGTCGAAGAGATCGAGCGCCTTGGCGCACTGACGGCCGAGCTGGGTGTGACGGCTCCCGTCATGATCCGGGTGACGGCCGGTGTGGAGGCCCATACGCACGAATACATCTCGACCTCGCACGAGGACCAGAAGTTCGGCTTCTCGATCTCCGGTGGTGACGCACTCGACGCCGTACGCCGTGTCCTCGCCGATCCCGGCCTCAAGCTGCTCGGGCTCCACTCCCACATCGGCTCGCAGATCTTCGTGACGGACGGTTTCGA
>JAKFCR010000259.1:0-4546 GCA_036676545.1 Aeromicrobium sp.
GCCGGGTCAAGGTTGTTGGTCGGCTCGTCGAGCAGCAGGACGTTCGCGCTCGAGACGATCAGGCTGGCCAGCGCGAGACGCGTCTTCTCGCCACCGGACAGCACGGCCGCCGGCTTGGAGGTGTCGTCACCACTGAACAGGAACGAGCCGAGGACGCTGCGGGCCTCGGTGTCGGTCAGCTGCGGTGCTGCCGACTGCATGTTTTCGAGGACGGTGCGCGATGTGTCGAGAGTCTCGTGCTCCTGGGCGAAGTAGCCGATCTTGAGGCCGTGACCAGGCATGATCTCGCCGGTGTCGGCTTCGAGTGTTCCGGCCAGCATGCGGAGCAACGTCGTCTTTCCGGCGCCGTTGAGTCCGAGGATGACGACACGGCTGCCCTTGTCAATCGCCAGGTCGACATCCGTGAAGATCTCGAGCGAGCCGTACGACTTCGACAGGCCTTCGGCCATGAGCGGCGTCTTGCCGCATGGCGCAGGCTTCGGGAACTTGATGTTCGCGACCTTGTCGTGCACGCGTTCGTTCTCGAGACCGGCGACCATCTGCTCGGCGCGACGGAGCATCTGCTGTGCGGTGGCTGCCTTGGAGGCCTTGGCGCGGAATTTGTTGGCCTGGCTCGTCAGTTCGCCGGCCTTCTTGACCGCGATGGCCCGCTCACGCTTGCGACGGTGCTCATCGGCTTCGCGCTGCTTGACGTACGACTTCCAGCCCATGTTGTAGATGTCGATCGTGGCGCGGTTGGCGTCGAGGTAGAGAACCTTGTTGACGGTCTCCTCGATCAGCTCGACATCGTGGCTGATCACCACGATGCCGCCACTGAAGGTCTTGAGGAATCCACGAAGCCACACCACGGAATCGGCGTCCAAGTGGTTGGTCGGCTCGTCGAGGAGCAGCGTGTCTGCATCGGAGAACAGGATGCGCGCAAGCTCAATGCGCCTGCGCTGTCCGCCCGAGAGGGTCGACAGCGGCTGCTCGAGCACGCGATCCGGAAGACCCAAGTTGTGGGCGATCGTCGCGGCTTCCGACTCGGCCGCGTAGCCACCACCGGCACCGAACGCCGTGTCGGCGCGGGTGTACGCCTTCATCGCCTTCTCGGCGATCTCCGGGTCGGGTGAGCCCATGTCGAGCTCAGCCTTGCGCATGGCGATCAGCGCGGTGTCGAGGTCGCGAGCACCGAGGATGCGGTCGCGGGCGGTCGTCGCAAGGTCGCCGGACTTCGGGTCCTGCGGGAGGTAGCCGACCTTGCCGGTGGACGTGATCGAGCCCTCGGCGGGCTGTCCTTCGCCGGAGAGCATGCGGGTCAGGGTGGTCTTGCCGGCGCCGTTGCGTCCGACGAGGCCGATCTTGTCGCCCTTGTCGACGCGGAACGAGACGTCCGACATCAGGACACGCGCGCCGAAGCGCAGCTCCACATTGGAGACGGTGAGCATGGTGTGACTTTCGGATCAGGGTGTGCGAATGGGCGGCGTCATGCGCCGTTGTCATTCCCGCTGGATCGAGTTCACCCATTCATTCTACGGGCGTTGCAGCGCTTCCCTGACCATTCGAGGGTGTGCCCCTCGACACGGCGACGTTTGTGAGACACCTCGCGAGGTTTCGACGTTCCTGACGCCTTCGGCGTGGCTCGCTCAACCCGGCTTCGCGCTCGCTCGCAGAGCTCGCTCGGCTCAGCCGATGTTGAAACCGAGGGCGCGGAGCATCTCGCGGCCGTCGTCGGTGATCTTGTCCGGGCCCCACGGCGGCATCCAGACCCATTCGATCCGGAAGTCGTTGACGAGACCGTCGAGAGCAGCCCGAGTCTGATCTTCGATGACGTCGGTCAGCGGGCAGGCAGCCGAGGTGAGCGTCATGGACAGCACTGTGTTGGAGTGCTCGTCGACATCGGCGCCGTAGACAAGGCCGAGGTCGACCACGTTGATGCCGAGTTCCGGGTCGACGACATCCTTCATCGCCTCGAGGACGTCCTCGACTGTGGTCGTACCGCCCGAAGGCTGGGTGTCGACGTCGGGCAGGTCGCTGTGATCAGTGGTCATGCGGGATCTCCCGGGGTTGAGGTTGTAACAAGAGCTTGGGCGACGGCGTCTTTCCAGGCCATCCATGACAGCAGCGCGCACTTGACGCGTGCCGGGAACTGAGCGACACCGGCGAAGGCGATGCCGTCCTCGAGGACGTCCTCGTCAGGCTCGACCTTGCCTTTGCCCTGCATGAGCTCGGTGAACGTGTCGAGCACGGCCATGCCTTCGGTGACGGTCTTGCCGATGATCAGCTCGTTGAGCACCGAGGCGGACGCCTGGCTGATCGAGCAGCCGACCGAGTCGTACGAGACATCGGCGACGGTCTCACCATCAAGGTGCACGCGCAGAGTGATCTCGTCACCGCAGGTGGGGTTGACGTGGTGCACCTCGGCTTCAAAGGGCTCACGGAGTCCTTTGCCATGCGGGTGCTTGTAGTGGTCCAGGATGATCTCCTGGTAGAGCGAATCGACGTTCATAGCCTCAGTCATGAGAAGTACTTCTTCGTATGGTGCAACGCCTCAACAAGCGCATCAATTTCCTGCGTCGTCGTGTAGAGGTAGAACGAAGCACGAGTCGTGGACTGCACGCCGAAGCGCAGGTGAGCTGGCTTGGCACAGTGGTGTCCAGCGCGTACGGCGACGCCCTTGGAGTCGAGCAGCTGTGACACGTCGTGCGGGTGGATGTCGCCGAGAGTGAAGCTCACCGCTCCCCCGCGATCGACAGCAGTCTTGGGTCCAACGACCGTGAGCCCGTCGATCTCCTGGAGCGCACCGAGTGCGTACGCGGTGATCTCCTGCTCGTGTGCGGCGACGTTCTCCATGCCGACCGAAGTCAGGTAGTCAGCCGCGGCACCGAGACCGACTGCTTCGGCGATCGGCGGTGTGCCGGCCTCGAAGCGTGCGGGCGGCGGAGCGTACGTGGAGGACGCCATCGTGACGGTCTCGATCATCTCGCCACCGCCGAGGAAGGGAGGCAGTTCGGCGAGCAGGTCATAGCGTCCCCACAGGACACCGATTCCGGTCGGACCGACCATCTTGTGACCCGTGAACGCGACGAAGTCGGCGCCCAGGGCTGCGACATCGACGGGGAGCTGCGGCACAGCCTGCGACGCATCGACGACCACGAGGGCGCCGACGGAGTGCGCCTTCGCGATGATGACGTCGAGCGGGTTGATCGTGCCGAGCATGTTGGACACCCAGGTAACCGAGACGACCGCAGTCTGCTCGGTGATCAGCTGGTCGATGTTGTCCAGGTCAAGGCGGCCCTCGTCCGTGACGCCGAACCAGCGCAGGCTTGCGCCGGTGCGCTGCGACAGCTGCTGCCACGGAACGATGTTGGAGTGGTGCTCCATCTCGCTGATGACAATCTCGTGATCCTGACCGATGCGACCGGAGTCGCCGAGCACGCGCGCCACCAGGTTGAGCGCTTCGGACGCGTTCTTGGTGAACACGACCTCGTCACGGCTGGGCGCACCGATGAACGCGGCTACCTTGTCGCGGCCCAGCTCGAACGCCGCACTCGCCTCTGCACCGAGCTGGTGCATCGCCCGAGCGACGTTGGCGTTGTGCAGCCGGTAGTGATCGTCGATTGCGCGGATGACGCTCTCGGGCTTCTGCGACGAGTTGGCGCTGTCGAGATAGACCAACGGCAGGTCTCCGGCCAGGCGGCGGCTCAGGATCGGGAAATCAGCCCTGATCCTGGCCACATCAAAAGGCGAAGTGTCGTGGGTCGTGCTCTCGACGAGTGTCACGCGGAAGCAGCCGCCTTGACGTACTTGTCGTAGCCGTTGGCCTCGAGCTGGTCAGCGAGCTCGCGCCCACCCTGCTCGGCAACCTTTCCGGCGACGAACACGTGCACGTAGTCCGGCTTGATGTACTGCAGGATGCGCGTGTAGTGCGTGATCAGCAGTACTCCGCGGTCGCCCTGCGAGCTGTAGCGGTTGACGCCGTCGGACACGACCCGCAGTGCGTCGATGTCGAGGCCTGAGTCGGTCTCGTCGAGCACGGCGAACTTCGGGTTGAGCAGCTCGAGCTGAGCGATCTCGTGGCGCTTCTTCTCGCCGCCGGAGAATCCCTCGTTGACGTTGCGCTGAGCGAACTCCTTGTCGAGCGTGACCCGCTCGAGCGCCTCGTTGACGTCCTTGATCCACGTACGCAACTTGGGAGCCTCGCCGTCGATCGCAGTCTTCGCCGTACGGAGGAAGTTGGCGACGGAGACGCCGGGAACCTCGACGGGGTACTGCATCGCGAGGAACAGGCCCGCGCGAGCGCGCTCATCGACCTTCATCGACAGGATGTCGACGCCGTCGAGCGTGACGGTGCCCTTGGTGACGGTGTACTTGGGGTGACCCGCGATCGAGTAGGCAAGAGTCGACTTGCCCGAACCGTTGGGGCCCATGATTGCGTGGACCTCTCCGGACTTGACGGTGAGATCGACGCCTTTGAGGATCTCCTTTTCGCCTTCTTCGGTGTTGACCGAGACGTGAAGGTCCTTGATCTCAAGCGTTGCCATGTGCGTTCAGCTCCTGTGCTGTG
>JAKFCR010000260.1:0-2814 GCA_036676545.1 Aeromicrobium sp.
GAGGGTGCTTCCACGCTGATTCGCGAAGAGCGTGACGACATGTTCGGCCTCGGTGCTCGCGATGCTGTCCTGGTGGCAGCAGGTCACGGCGACACTCGTGGCTTCCCGTCGCCGGAGCCCGATGACGACCTGCTCGCGCTGGCCCGCGAAGGTGTCGACCTGGCCCTCGCCGACGCCGAACTCATCGACGGCTCGATTGAGGTCCGCCCTCTCAACGCGTCACCGGCAGCCTTCATCGAGGCTGGTGTGCTGGCGGAGCGTCTCCGCATCCTGGCCCGAGCCCTTGGCCAAGACGTGACGATCACCGTCGTCTAGGGCGCTGCCGTCAAGGCGAATGTCCTATTGCACGTAGGTAGCTCGCTATTTTTCAGTGCGGGATGTCCTGGCTTGGGTCGTCAGGGAAGCGGCGACGCAGGATCCACCGGGAAAAGAGCTGGGATGTTACGACCACGCCAAACATCCCCACAACCGCCATGGCGTCTTGCGCGTTCCCGCGCGCGATCGCGGAGATCAAGGCTGCCAGCAATATGACGGAGACGACCACGAACGCGACCCCCCAGAACCGCTTGAGTTCCTCGAGAGTTCTCGGAGCAAGCATCTTTCACCTCAATCGCGGTCGGTACGAACAAGTGTCACACCGCCAAGCCCGCAAACTCCCGATGCACCTAGCGCGTTCGATACGCTTCGGCGATGAGCCGTGATGATCCATCCTCGGCTTGGGGGGCCGCCAAAGTCCTCGGTGGGACCGTCCTGTGGATACCCGTCGTGTTCTTGCGGTCAGCTCTTGTGTTTGTCGCCGTCCCCGCTGGGCTGATGATGTGGCTGGTCTTGCTTCCAGCGATGCCTTTTCCGCGACCAGAGATGTGGCGGGCATGCAGGAATCCGATCTTTTGCGTGAAGTTTGCGCTACTGCTGCGGGACGCGCTGCTAGGTCGAATAGTCGCGCGACCAACGGCGGGCGCCGACACCAACCCGTGGCCGTGGCCTTGGGATGAGTCTCCGGCCGATATTCGCAGGTATGGATTGTTCACCGAACTGATCTAGACCCGCTGCCAAGCCCGCGAACTCCCCATGCACCTAGTCCACAGAAGCGCCAAGGCCGAATGGCCGCTAGGAGGCCTGTCGCTTTGCGTCTCGCTTCTGGCGTCTCGCAGCAACTTTCGGTGGGAACACATCGTGCTCGCCTTGATTCCATCTCTCGTTGATGGCTTGGATCGCTGACCGCAGGATCAGGATCATCGGGAGATCGATCAATAAGCCCCACGCAAGCAAGACAAGTTGGGTGGTCGAGCTATTCGCAACTGACAGGGTAAAGATGAGCGGCGCGAAAGTCCCTGCCACAGTGGCAAACGACCAAGCCGTGATCTGCTTGTGGGACCAACGCTTCCACGGCTGACTCATTCCGTCACGGTAGCGCCGACTTGACCACTCTGCGTGCGGCTATGGCGCGGAAGGCTCTGTTGGCACCGTCCGTGATGCCAAGCCGACAAACTCCCAGTGCACCTGGTGCCGGACCCGCGCGATCGCAGATCGCTTTCAACCGCTGCGAGTCGCTACGCACGCGCCTTTCGTGCACGCTGACGGATTTCCTCGGCGAGCGCATCAACCCGCGTCTGACGCCCCAGCATGCGCGACACGTTGTCTTTCGCGATAGCGAACGAGCGGTACGTGCGGTGATCGGTTCTGATGATCATGTCTCCGAAGGGCGGCGGAGTCTCAACGTCCACAATCTCTCGATAGGGCACCTTCCGGTGCACAACATTGACGATGACCACGTGTTCCCGTTGAAGCTCGACCCGCGCGTAGAACATCAACCAACAAGCGAGCGATGCTGACCCCAAGATGAAACCGACACCCAGCCAGCGATCGGCGGGATACTCGGTATACAGCAGTACGGTGCCGAACCAAAGACCACCTACAAGGAAAAGCGGCGCGAGGCACCAACGTACGATCGGCGCAGGGCGAACGATTCGCAGGTCTCCGCACTCCGTTGTCATCCCGGGAGTTAATCAGACGCTCGCTATCCGTGCGATCAATCGATCGGTAAGCCCGCGTGATTCACCCGCTCTAGGCGGAGGCGCGGGTGTGGATTCGATCGATTGCAGCGGCGGTGTGCGGCCCAACGCCGATTTCCTGTGCCTCGAGCAGCTCGTGGAACTCGTCAACATCTCGGCGCAAACCGGCGGGTGCTTGCAGCTCGACGGCGCCGAACGAGCGATGGCGTTCGGCCGATCCGACTCCGTAGCCTGCGCGCAACAACGAGGGTCGCTGGCTCGCCAGGATCGTGGTGCCGTCTCCGTTGGCGTCTGCGACGAAGGCCAGGGGATGCGCCATGGCATCTCCGAGCAGCCGGCCCAGCTCGATGGAGGTCAGCGAAGGCAGGTCGGCCGGGATGACGGCGACAGCTCCGTCCGGATGTTCCTGTGCAGCCCAGGCGACACCCTCGCGGACTGCGGCACCCAGCGGGTCCTGGCCAGCACTTGCTGGCTCATCGATGACGACGGCGCCGGCGCTCCGTGCGTGCTCGGCCACCTCGGCCCCGCTTGTCACGACAACAACACGTCCCACCTCAGGGCAGCTCAGCACCGCATCGAGCGCATCCATGGCGAACGCCATTGCGAGAGCCCGTCGAGCACCGGAATCGGTGTGCAGCCGCGACTTGGCTCCGTCCCACGGCTTGATCGGCATGATCACCGTGAACATGTCAGGCTCCGACCGGGACCACGGCGACTCGGCCGTACGTCGTGGTGCGCTGCACTGCGGGGCGACCCGCCAGCGCAGCCATGTTCTCGAGCTCCTCGATCGACTTGCGCG